>JASICF010000145.1 GCA_030044775.1 Candidatus Sulfotelmatobacter sp.
GGCCGCGTGATTGCGCGTAACAAAAAGTTTTACGCGCATGACGAAAAGAATGAAGCCCAGGTGGGCGACTTCGTCCGCATTGAGGAGACGCGCCCGCTGTCCAAGTTGAAGCGCTGGAAGCTGAAGGACATTATCCGCAAGAGCGCGTTGGTACCGGAAACCACGTTGGACGGAGCAACCGACGAGCGGTAGCCAAAAGCGGTTCCTCCTGCGCGCGGCGCGGATTCGGAACGACAGGGTGCTAGGAGATTGAAGCCATGGCTGTGATGATGAGAACGATGCTCGAGGTCGCCGACAACTCCGGCGCCCGCAAGCTGCAGATGATTCTGCCGCTGGGCGGGGCAACCGGACTGAATGCCGGTCTGGGCGACATAATCACAGCCGCGGTCAAGGAAGCCGCTCCTGACGGGCAGGTGCAGAAGGGCAAAGTGGTGAAGGCGGTGATTGTCCGTACCCGGAAAGAGCATCGGCGGCGCGATGGAACATATATCCGCTTCGACCAGAATGCCGCCGTGCTGATCAACGAAGCGGGCGAGCCGGTGGGAACCCGCGTGTTCGGCCCGGTGGCGCGCGAACTGAGAGAGAAGAGATTTTTGAAGATTGTGAGTTTGGCTCCGGAAGTGATTTGAAGAAATTTGTAATTTGGTAATCGGGTAATTTTGTAATTTAAGGAACAAAACCTGATCGATTTTCAAGTTGCCAAATTACCCGATTACAAAATTACCGATTTGGTTTAGAGATGAGAACAGCAAGCACATTACACAAGCGAGTTGACATTCGCCGCAACGACACCGTGAAGGTAATCACCGGGCGCGACAAGGGCAAGGAGGGACGCGTGTTGCGCGTGTTCCCCGACGAGGCCAAAATTCTGGTGGAGCACGTGATGATGGTGAAAAAGCACGTGCGCCCCAACCCGCAGCGCAACATTGCGGGTGGAATCGCAGAGCAGGAGAGCCGCATTGCGATTTCCAATGTGCAACTGGTTTGTCCGAGTTGCGGTCCGGTGCGTATCGGGCATGAAGAGCGCGGCGACCGCAAGGTGCGTGTGTGCAAGAAGTGCGGTACGACATTGGATAAATAATTTGCGATTGAGCGATTGCGTCATTGGGCGATTTCCAAATCGCTCGATCGCCAAATCGCTCAATGACTCAATTGGGATTTAGCGATGGCAAAAGATAAGAAAGCACCGAAGGAAGCAGCTCAGGAGCAGAAAGCTCCGGAGCAGGCGCGGCATAGCGCCAAGGAGCGCCCGCGATTGCGGGCGCGCTTCGAAAAAGAGGTTGCGCCGGCGCTGCTGAAAGAGCTTGAGCTTAACAACGCGATGGCCGTACCTCGCTTGAACAAGATCGTGGTCAACATGGGCGTCGGCGAGGCTACGCAGAATTCGAAGGTTCTCGATCCCGCGGTCAACGAGCTGGGCCAGATTACGGGACAGAAGCCCGTTGTGACCCGGGCCCGCAAGTCGATTGCGGCGTTCAAAGTACGCGAGGGGCAGGCCATCGGAGCCATGGTCACGCTGCGCGGCGACCGCATGTACGAGTTTTTCGACCGGTTGGTGAATATTGTGCTGCCGCGGGTGCGGGATTTTCGTGGGGTATCTACCAAGTCGTTCGATGGGCGCGGCAACTACACGCTCGGCCTGCACGATCAGTTGATTTTCCCCGAGATTTCTTACGAGAAGGTCGGCAACTTAAAGGGAATGAACGTCACGATCGTGACTACGGCCGCAAACGACAACCAGGCGCGAACATTGCTGAAGCACCTGGGTATGCCGTTCCGGCAGTAAGGTTTGTGGAGAATTTCCGAGCCGCTGAAGAGAAAAGGAAGAGAAAAAATTTAAGGATTTCATGACAACCGCAAAGCGAGTTAAAGACGCAAAGATTGAAAAGAAGTTTGAGGTTGCGCGGGCGCAAAAGAAGACGCCCAAGTTTTCCACCCGGCGGCACAACCGCTGCAAGCTGTGCGGGCGGCCACGCGCGTATTTGCGCAAGTTCGGCATCTGCCGCTTGTGTTTCCGCGGACTGGCGCTGCGCGGAGAGATTCCGGGAGTGTCGAAGTCGTCGTGGTGAGCGTTGCTGCTGGGGCGAAAAGCAGGTTCCTCACCCGCGCTCTGCGCGAGTTCGGAATGACAAGAGGAAGTTGAAGAGCTAAGGCGTAGTAAGCCGCCGCAGGTTCTCCCTTGATAGGGAGCGAACGGGTGGCGAGAGGAGAAGCAAACGATGAGGTTGACCGATCCGGTCGCAGATATGCTGGCGAGGGTGCGCAACGCGCTGCAGGCGCGGCATCAGAAAGTGGACGTTCCCGCCTCCCGCCTGAAGACGGAGATTGCCCGCATTCTGAAAGAAGAGGGCTACATCTCAAATTTCAAGGCGACGGAAGAGGAAGGCCACAAAGTCATCCGCATTTATTTGAAATACGGCGCTCATAACGAAGCGGCCATTTCGAAGGCCGAGCGTGTATCGCGTCCCGGGTGCCGCGTTTACGTGCGGCGCAGTGAAATTCCCCGCGTGCTGGGCGGAATGGGGATTAACATCTTGACCACCCCTCGGGGTGTCATGACCGGACGCCAGGCGCGCAAAGAAGGCGTGGGCGGCGAACTGTTGTGCGAGATTTGGTAGAGGGGCAGTGAGCAATGAGCATCGAGCGATGAGCAACCGAAATCAGCTGGCTCATCGCTCATCGCGCACGGCTCATTGCTAAAAAGCTTATGTCAAGAATCGGAAAAAAGCCGATCGCCATCCCCAAGGGGGTGACAGTCAAAATCGAAGGCAACACCGTGCTGGTACAGGGGCCGAAGGGCAAATTGGATACCGCCCTCCCCGGCGGTATCAAGGTGGAACAGAAGGATGGCCACATCGTTGCGCTGCGGGAGAACGATTCGCAGGCGGCTCTGCATGGTCTGGCGCGCGCCTTGGTTAACAATGCCGTCGAAGGTGTCACCAAGGGGTGGACGCGGGAACTGGAGATCGTCGGCATCGGCTACCGCGCCGAGATGAAGGGCAAGGGAACGGTGGTCTTCAATCTGGGATATTCGCATCCCATTGAATACCCGCTGCCCAGTGGAGTTGCGGCAGCGATCGATCCCAAACAGACGAGGATTTCGCTGACCGGAATCGACCGGCAGCAAGTCGGACAGGTTGCGGCCGAGATGCGGGCGTTGCGTCCGCCTGACCCATACAAGAATAAGGGCGTACGTTACGTGGGCGAGAGATTGAAGAAAAAGGTTGGAAAGACGGGAGCGAAGTGATCGCGTTTGACGGGCCCATTCGGCAACTTCGCATAGCGAAATTGCTCAGGGCAAGCTAAGAGCACAAAGAGATAGAAGATGCTTACGAAAATTTCCAAGAATCAGAAGCGGGGGCATATCCACGAACGCATCCGCAAAAAGCTGCGGGGCACGGCGGAGCGGCCGCGGCTGAACGTGTATCGTTCCTTGAATCACATCTATGTGCAGCTGATCGACGACTCGAACGGAGTGACGGTCGTGTCGGCGAGTTCGGCCGAAGGCAAGAAAGCGGCGACTGCAGGCGCGGGCAAGCGCACCGGCGGCAACGTGGCGGCGGCGAAATCAGTCGGAAAGGCCATTGCCGAGCGCGCCCAGGCCAAAGGCGTAAGTAAAGTGGTTTTTGACCGCGGCGGATACATTTATCACGGGCGGGTAAAGGCTTTGGCCGATGCCGCCCGCGAAGCTGGGCTGAAATTTTGAAATGTGGTAACCGGGTAATTTTGTAATTCGCAAAATTACGAAATTACAAAATTACGGAATCAGGTTGAAGCATGCCAATAGTCACAAAGAAGCTCGATGCGAACTCGTATCAATTGAAAGACCAAGTCGTGGCCATCAATCGCGTCACGAAAGTGGTCAAGGGCGGCAAAAATCTTTCGTTCGCCGCTCTGGTGGTGGTTGGTGACCCGACGGCGGCGGTCGTGGGACACGGAGCCGGCAAGGCGAAGGAAGTTCCACAGGCGATCCGCAAGGCGATTGAGTCGGCGAAAAAGAATTTGATCAAGGTCAATCTGACGCAAACTTCGATTCCGCACCTTATTCTTGGGCGCTACGGATCGGGCAAGGTGCTGCTTAAACCTGCCCCCGAAGGAACGGGAGTGATCGCCGGCGGGGCTGTCCGCGCGGTCATGACTTCGGTGGGAATTCAAAATGTTCTGACCAAATCCATCGGCACGACGAACCCGCACAATGTGATCAAGGCGACGTTTGACGCGCTCCGAAATCTGAAGAGCAAAGAGAGCGTGGCCTCGATGCGCGGGAAAGCGGAGCAGGAACTATAAAACCAGTATTCGGTGATGAGCGGTCAGTCGCGGGAGGCGCGGAGCAGGCCGCTGGCACGGCAATTCGCAGCTAGGTTTTCAATTATGACGGCAAAGAAAACGAATTCTGGCGGAAAGATCCATTTGAAGTGGGTGCGCTCATTTATCTGCGCTCCGAGGAAACAGAAGCTCGTGGTAAGAGGATTGGGATTTACCCGGCTGAACCAGGTGATCGAGCGTCCGGATACGGCGGCGATTCGTGGCATGGTCGCGAAGGTTCCGCATCTGGTGGAGATCGTGGAATAGCTTCGAGCGGCGAGCCATGAGCTTCGGGCAGGTGTCGCAGCTCGGAGCGCGTAGCTCGGAGTTCGAGGCTGATTTTTATGAACTTATCCAACATTCACGCACCGAAGAAGGCTACGGAAAAGCGCAAGCGGGTGGGGCGCGGCATGGGCTCGGGTATGGGCAAGACGTCCACGCGAGGGCACAAGGGGCAGCGCTCGCGCAGCGGTTCGCGCATGATCCGCGGATTTGAAGGCGGGCAGATGCCGCTGCACCGGCGCATGCCAAAGCGCGGCTTCACAAATATTTTCCGCAAGGAATTCAGCATTGTGAGTCTGGAGCGGTTGATGGCGCTGGGCGCGGAAGTGCTGGCGTCGCCGATTACTCCGGAGGTCTTGCGCAAAGCGGGAGTGGTGAAGACGAAGCTGCCCGTCAAGATTCTTGGCGACGGCGAACTGGCGGTAGCCATCACGGTGCACGCCCATAAGTTTTCTAAATCGGCGCAAGAGAAGATCAACAAGGCAGGCGGCAAATTTGAGGTTTTGCAGTAATGGTTGAAAAGTTCCTAAATATCTTCCGCATCCCGGATCTGCGCAAGCGAGTCTTGTTCACCATGGCGATGCTTGCCGTGTATCGTCTGGGCGGTCACCTTCCCACGCCGGGCGTGAACTTTCTCAAGCTGGAGCAAGCCTTCAATCAGAACGCCGGATCGCTGCTCGGTTTCGTTGATCTGTTTTCCGGCGGCAATCTGCGGCGCATGACGATTTTTGCTCTGGGCATCATGCCCTACATCACGGCATCAATCATCCTGCAACTGTTGACCGTGGTCTACGAGCCCCTGGCGAAGCTGCAAAAAGAAGGAGAACTGGGCCGCAAAAAAATTACCGAGTGGACGCGCTACATCACCATCATGCTCAGCGCGATTCAATCGTTCGGCATCGCCATCGGCCTGGAAAAAGCCGGAGACTTTGTCCTGAATCCCGGTCCCGGTTTCATTTTGATGACGATGCTGACCTTGACGGCGGGCAGCACGTTTGTGATGTGGCTGGGCGAGCAGATTACCGACCGCGGAATCGGCAACGGAATGTCGCTGCTGATCTTTGCCGGCATTGTTGTCGGCCTGCCTCGCGGCGTTGAAGATTTGTTGCAGAAGGCCAAGAATGGAACTTGGGGGGCGATCACGCCCGTTCTTATGTTTGGGCTGGTCGTCTTTATGATCGCGGTGGTCGGCTTCATTGTCTACGTTGAGCGTTGCGAGCGCCGCATGCCCGTGCAATATGCCAAGCGGGTGGTAGGGCGAAAGGTGATGGGCGGGCAATCCACGCACCTGCCGCTGCGCGTGAACGCGGGCGGGGTTATGCCGGTAATTTTTGCGTCTTCCATCCTTACGCTGCCCCAGACCATCGGTTACGGCGTCAAAAACAGCCGCTATTTCAGCGATTTGTTCCGGATGCTTGGCTGGGGTGAACCTCTTTACACGGTGCTCTACGCACTTGGCATCATTTTCTTCGCGTACTTTTACGTGTCGATCGTATTCAATCCCAGCGAAGTCGCCGACAACATGCGGAAATACGGCGGATTCATTCCGGGTATTCGCCCGGGCAAGCGCACCGCCGATTACATCAACGATGTGATGACCCGCATCACGCTGGTAGGGGCTCTTTATCTGATTGTGATCTCGTTTATTCCGGAGTGGCTCATCGCCGGCATTCACTTGAACCACCTGCCGATCTGGCTGGGAGGCAGCCTGTTCGAGCGGCTGCCGGTCTGGGTGACCAACGGGTTGGGAGTGAATTTTTATTTCGGCGGCACGTCACTTCTGATTGTGGTCGGCGTGGCCATGGATACGGTGACTCAAGTCGAGGCGCAACTGATCATGCGCCATTACGACGGTTTTACCGCCCGCAGCGGCCGGATTCGTGGCCGCCGGAACTGGGCTTGATGAAGCAAGGTTTCAGAGTTCAAAGGTTTCAAAGTTTCAAAGAACAGCCGTAGTCACAGAAGACTTTGCAACCTTGAGTATTGATTTTTGGGGTTGCTGCACCGGAATCGCTTGTGGGAGCGAGCCGGGAACACTGTTCGGGAGGCTTTGGCCAACTCGATGGCGCAGGAAACCTCGCGTGATGTGGGTCCGATCGTACTGCTCGGGCCGCCCGGTGCCGGCAAAGGCACGCAGGCCAAGCGCATCATGGAAAAATATTTGATTCCGCAGGTTTCCACCGGAGACCTGCTGCGCTACAACGTAGCGCAGGGCACAGAACTTGGACGAGCTGCCCAGGCGGTCATGGCTCGGGGCGAGCTGGTTTCCGACGACCTGGTCTGCGAGATGGTCCGGCAGCGATTGAAGCAGCCGGATTGTCATCGCGGATACATCCTGGATGGATTTCCGCGAACCGCGGCGCAGGCGGGGTGGCTGGATGCCCTGCTTGACGACCGGCTCTTTGATAATTCGAGACCCACTCGGGCGTGGCCGATTGTGATCCGTCTGGAGGTGGATTATAATCAGTTGTTGTGCCGCATTACTGGACGCCGTTCTTGTCCCACCTGTGGGCGGATCTACAACATCCATTTTCAGCCGCCCGCCCTCGGCGAGCTTTGCGATGTCGAGGGCACCAAGCTGGAAACCCGCAATGACGACAGGTTGGAAGTGATTCAGCCGCGTTTGGCGGCGTATCAGGAGCAGACTGCGCCCGTCGCCGATTATTACCAGCGCACGGGGCGTCTGATTTGCGTCAATGGCGACCAGGCTGTCGACGAAGTCACCAAGCAGATTTTCAGGATCATCGAGGACCACCACTCGTAACCCTGGCGTTGAGAGATGGCGATTGTTTGCAAATCGGCGGCGGAAATCGAGCGCATGCGGCAAAGCGGCCGCATCGTGCGCCAGGTTCTGGATCATCTGCGCTCCATGGTCGCGCCGGGCGTGACCACAATGGATTTGGAGCGCGCCGCGGAAAAGAAAATTGCCGAATTCGGCGCCAAACCCGCGTTTAAAGGGTATTTCGATTATCCGTGCGTGCTGTGCACTTCGGTGAATGAAGAGATCGTGCACGGCATTCCATCGGAGAAGCGGACCCTGCGGGAAGGTGACATCGTTTCGATCGATTGCGGCGTGGTGCTCGACGGATATTACGGCGACGCGGCTATTACGGTTCCCGTGGGGCAATCGGTGAAGCCTGATTTGCGCAAGCTGTTGAGTGTCACCGAGGAGTCGCTTTATAAAGGCATCGAGCAGGCGCGGATCGGAAATTCGATTGGCGACGTGGGCGCCGCTGTTCAGGAGCATGTGGAAGCGGCGGGCTTCAGCGTGGTGCGCGACTTCGTCGGCCATGGCATTGGGACAAAGCTGCACGAAGAGCCGCAGATTCCCAACTTCGGCGCTCGCGGCCACGGTACCAAGCTGCGCGAAGGCATGGTGCTCGCCATCGAGCCGATGGTGAACTACGGCAAGCCCGATGCCAGAGTGCTCGGCGACAAGTGGACCGCAGTGACGGTTGACGGCAGCTGCAGCGCGCACTTCGAGCACTGTGTTGCGGTCACGAAAGACGGGCCGGTGATTTTAACGAAGTAGGCTTTTGGCGATTCGCTTTTGGCTTTGAGCTAAAAGCTAGCAGCCGGAAGCCACAAGGAGCGAATGAGCAAGGAAGACGCGATTGAAGTTGAGGCGTTTGCGCGGCGTCTGAGCCGCGCGCCGAAATCCCGAGCGGAGCGAGGGATCTCTGACTCGGAGGAATCAAGGAGCGAATGAGTAAGGAAGACGCGATTGAAGTGATGGCAACGGTCCTGGAACCGCTGCCCAATGCCATGTTCAAGGTGGAACTGGAGAACAAGCACCAGGTGCTGGCGCATGTATCGGGCAAAATGCGCAAGAATTTTATTCGCATCCTTCCGGGCGACAAAGTCGCCGTCGAACTTTCGCCTTACGATTTGAATCGCGGACGGATCGTGTATCGATATAAATAATCTGCCGGGCTGCGCACCGGCTGGACAGACGAGGGCGGCTGTCCCTGCATGATTGGTTTTGCTGACAGCTCACGGCTGACAGCTGAAAGCTGGGTTATGAAGGTACGAGCATCAGTCAAGAAAATTTGCGACAAGTGCAAGATCATCCACCGCAAGGGTGTGGTGCGGGTGATCTGCGTCAACACAAAACATAAGCAGCGGCAAGGATAGGAATTCAAAACATGGCACGTATTGCAGGCGTCGACTTACCGCGCCAGAAGCGCATCAACATCGGGTTGACTTACATCTACGGCATCGGGCATCCTCGCGCGGGCAGCATTCTGGACGAGGCCAATGTGGACCCCATGAAGAAGGTGCAGGATCTCAGCGAGGAGGAAGTCAACCGCATCCGCACGGTGATCGAGTCGCAGGGGATGGTGGAAGGCGATCTGCGCAAGGAGGTTTCGATGAACATCAAGCGGCTCATCGAAATCGGTTCCTATCGCGGCTTCCGTCATCGCCGTAACCTGCCGGTACGCGGACAGCGGACGCATACCAACGCGCGTACCCGCAAGGGACCGCGCAAGGGCACGGTGGCGCAAAAGAAGAAGGCGACGGCAAAAACATAACCGCAGTTTGCCAGTGGCTAGTGGTCAGTGGCTAGCAAACCACAGACTAGTTACTGATCCCAGGCCACTGACCACTGGATACTGACTTATGGCGAAACCAGCAACGGCAGCAGCGGGCGGAGCAGCCGCACCGGAGAAAAAAGGCAAGAAAAAGACTTTCAAGAAGAAGGAGCGGAAGCACGTTCCGCATGGCTTATGCTACGTGCAGGCGTCCTTCAATAACACCATTGTCACCATCACCGACATGAACGGCAACGTTCTGTCGTGGAAGAGTTCGGGATCGCTCGGCTTCCGGGGATCGCGGAAGGGCACGCCATTTGCCGCGCAACAGGCCGCCGCGAATGCCGCGAACATGGCACGCGATCACGGAGTGCGCAGCGTGGATGTTCGCGTCAGCGGACCGGGGTCGGGCCGCGAATCCGCAGTGCGCGCTTTAGCTTCGGCCGGAATCGAAGTGCGGTCCATCCGCGATGTCACCCCGATTCCGCACAACGGCTGCCGGCCGCCGAAGCGACGCAGGGTATAGGGATCAGGGTTTAGGGGCCGCGGATTAGAAAGTCAGTACTGACCCCTGACCTCTAATCCCTAAGCCCCGATTTTTCGTCCGGGACGAAGGGTGAAGCCAAACCTGTAAACCGGTCATCTAAAAGGAGAATAAATTGGCCAGATATACCGATGCAGTTTGCCGCCTATGCCGCCGCGAGGGAATGAAGCTCTTCCTCAAAGGCTCGAAATGTTTCAGCGATAAGTGCCCGATCGAGAAGCGCAACTTCGCCCCCGGACAGCATGGGAAGGACCGCAAGGCCAAGATCGTCGGCTACGGTCTGCAGTTGCGCGAAAAACAGAAAGCGAAGCGCATTTATTTCACCCTCGAAGGCCAATTCCGCAACTACTTCGAGAAAGCGGCCCGCACGCGCGGGGTAACCGGCGAGATGCTATTGCAGCAGCTCGAACGGCGTCTCGATAACGTTGTCTATCGCCTTGGCTTCGCGCAATCGCGCCGGCAGGCGCGGCAGTTAGTTCGCCACGGACACGTGGCCGTCAACGGTAGGAAGGTCAATATTCCTTCGTACGAGGTCAGCGCCGGAGAAGAGATTTCGATTCGCGAAAACAGCAAGAAGCTGACCGTGCTCGAACTCGCGAAAGAATACGCCAGCCACGGCACCATGCCAAGCTGGCTGGAAGTCAATCGCGACAACTACACGGCGAAAGTGCTTTCGCTGCCCAAGCGCGAAGATATTCAACTGCCGGTGAATGAGCAGTTGATTGTGGAGTTGTACAGTAAGTAAAAATTAAGCGATCGAGCCATCGGGTCCTTGAGCGACTAAAAATCACTCAATCGTCCGATTACAAAATCGCTCAATGTTGTCGGTCTACTTTTCGTGCCAGATCAGCCTTTCACGATGTTGACCTGAGTTGGACCACTCAGCGAGCCGGATTGAGCCGCATGGCCGGAGGAGAAACACAATGCTTTGGAAAGGTTTTCAGAAACCGAAACGTTTAGCAGTCGACACTTCCACTCTTACCGATAAGTACGGCATCTTCTGGGCGCAGCCGTTCGAACGCGGTTTCGGCACCACGGTGGGCAATGCCCTGCGGCGTGTGCTGCTGAGTTCGATTGAAGGCGCGGCGATCACCGCAGTGAAGATGGAAGGGGTGCTGCACGAATTCCAGTCGATTCCGGGCGTGGTCGAAGACGCGACCGACATCATCCTCAACCTGAAGCAGATTCCGTTCAAGCTGGCGGGGGACGCTCCGAAGGCGATTTATCTGCGAGCCGATCAGCCGGGGGTTGTCACGAGCGGCATGATCGAGGCCGACGGCGATGTGGAAGTGCTCGACAAAGATGTTTACATCGCGACTGTCAGCGAGGGCGGCAAGCTCGACATGGAAATGCGCCTCAAACGGGGCCGCGGCTATGTTTCCGCCGACAAGAATTTCGACGAGGATCTCGGTATCGGTTTTATCCCGATCGATTCGGTCCATTCGCCCGTGCGCAAGTGCAACTACACAGTAGAGGCGGCACGTCTCGGACAGATCACCGATTACGACAAACTCACGCTCGAAGTCTGGACCAATGGGTCGATTACTCCGGCCGATGCCATCGGCCTCTCGGCGAAGCTGATGAAAGATCATATGAACATCTTCATCAATTTCGAGGAGGAGATCGAGACCGGTACGTCAACCACAGACGACCGCAAGCCCGAGATTCACAATGAGAATCTGAACCGTTCGGTGGAAGAACTGGAGCTTTCGGTGCGCAGCTACAACTGCCTGAAGAATGCGAACATTCAGACCATCGGCGAGCTGGTGCAAAAGACCGAGTCAGAAATGCTTAAGACCAAGAACTTCGGGCGAAAGTCACTGAACGAAATCAAGGAGATTCTCTCCTCGATGGGTTTGAGTCTGGGCATGAAGATCGACGAGCACGGCAACGCCGTACCCGGACCGACTTCGAACATGGTGTTGCCGGCTTCGGCATATGGGCCGGACGATCAGCTGTAAGACGATCAGATGCGATTGGATGTTCCCACTTCTCGCAGAGACGGCGAGAAGTGGGGCACCAAAAATTGAGAACTGACAACTACGAACTGGGGATTTTCCCATGCGTCACAAAGTAGCAGGCTACAAACTCGGACGAAACACCGCGCATCGCCGCTCGCTGCTGCGTAACCTGGTCACATCGGTGATCGTGGAAGAGCGGATAGAAACCACCGTTCCCAAAGCCAAAGCTGCGCGTCCGATTGTCGAAAAAATGATCACTCTCGGCAAGCGCGGCGATCTCGCCGCGCGGCGGCTGGCCGCTTCCTACCTGATGACCGACGAAGCCCTGGTCAAGCTATTCGATACGATCGGGCCCCGCTTCGGCGATCGCGAAGGGGGATATACGCGCATCATCCGTACCGGTTGGAACAAAGGCGACGGCGCCGACAAGGCTTTTCTCGAACTGCTGGGTAGCGAAAAAGTTCTCGACGAAAAGCGCGAGAAGCGCGCCGAGGTTCGCGCCAAGAAGGCCGCCGAGGCTAAGAAAGCCATGGAAGAAGCCGAGGCACAGGCGCAGGCTCAAGGTGAGGCCGCACCCGCGAAAGAAGAAGATAAGAAAGAATAGCTGGGCGATGCCGCCGAAGTTGTTTGATTTTAGGCAGACACGGCAATTGCCCCCTTGGAAGCTTCTACAGAAAGCTTTCGCTGCTCGTCTTGTATCCTATTTTCCACTCACCGACCTGCCCGCACCTTCCTGACGTAGCAGTGATCGTGAACCGGATTCCCGTTTTCATCGACTTTGCACTGTTCCAGTTTCACGGCCTTGCCGCAGATTGAGCACTCGCTCTCGCGTGAAACTGAGATCATCTTTTCTCTCTGCGCAACCTTCCTCGCGACTTCTACCGGAACCTCTTCGAACTTGAGATTTGATGCTGACATAGAACTTGCTCCCTAAAGCCAGCGTAGCAACGAACGAAGTCTACGGGTAAATTCTTTAGGGCCACGCTTCCCGCATTCTTCGCGTAAATCAACGCGTGGAAACGATTGATTTTGCATGGCTTAAGGGTGGAACTGCCGTTTCGCTACGCATCGATGCGAAGAAGGAAAATTAATTTGCGCTTGCATTGATGATAGTTTAGTGATACGTTAGTGGCACGGTTGCATTAGTTTACTTTAATGTCTGAATACTTTGAAGCGAACGAGGAGGGCCGGCGATGAGCGGCAAACGCATTCACCCGCCTATGAACTTCAAAACCATGGCGGTTCCCGATGTTCCCCAGGGACGGAACGGGAAACACAAGCACGTCGTCTCGCGCATTCTGTCCGATCTCGATCAGGTGATCGAGGGGCGCGCCTTGAAGATTCCGCTGGCGGACTTAGCGGAAAGCAAAGAGAAAGTGCGATCGGCGTTGAACCGGGCGACGCGCAAGGCTGGACTCGACGTGGCAACCGCGAGTGACGAAGATTTCCTGTACGTGTGGAACGAAAAGGCGAAGCACGATGGACCGCTCAAGTAAGCACAACGATCTCCGTTCCGAACCGGCAGCCTCGGAAGATTAGAGCTGCTGAAAAAGCGCCTGAGATTGTGCGCTACGAATTGACTTGCCCCGCCTGGCCACGTAAGATTCCGCACGAATGATCGGCCGGACTATCTCGCACTACCGCATTCTGGAAAAACTTGGCGGTGGGGGCATGGGGGTGGTCTTCAAGGCGGAGGACACCGAACTGGGCCGCTTCGTCGCGCTGAAGTTTCTGCCTGACGACATGGCTCACGACGAGCCTGCCCTCGAACGCTTCCGCCGGGAAGCGCGTGCTGCGTCTGCGCTGAACCATTCCAACATTTGCACGATCTACGAAATCGGAAACCACGACGGCCAATCGTTCATTGCGATGGAGTATCTGGACGGCTCCACGCTGAAGCACCTTATCGGTCCAAGGCCCATGGAGACCGATCGTCTGCTGGGACTGGGCATCGAAGTAGCTGACGCACTGGATGCCGCGCACAGCAAGGGAATCGTCCATCGCGATATCAAGCCGGCGAATATTTTCGTTTCCAAGCGCGGCCACGCGAAGATTCTAGATTTCGGGCTCGCGAAAATGGGTGTGCGGGCAAGCTCGGTCAGCGGCGACTCACAAACCCTGGCCGATGCGGCGCGGCTCGATCTCACCAGCCCTGGCACGGCGCTGGGGACCGTCGCCTACATGTCTCCCGAACAGGTGCGCGGCAAAGAACTCGACGGGCGCACCGATCTTTTTTCCTTCGGAGTTGTTCTCTATGAGATGGCGACGGGAATCCTGCCGTTTCGCGGCGAGACTCCGGGAGTCATCACCGAAGCGATTTTGAATCGCGCTCCCGCCCCGGCGATTCGGTTGAATCCCGACATGCCTCCCGAGCTCGAGCGGATCATCGCCAAGCTGCTCGAAAAAGATATCGAGTTGCGCTACCAGAGTGCCGCTGAAGTACGAACCGATCTGAGGCGGCTTAAAAGGCAGCAGGATTCTTCGCGTATTTCTTCTCCCGTTGGGCCGGAAACGGCGACCGGATCGTCCGCGGGCGGCTCCGCATCTGCTGTGCAGGCCGCGCCATCGTCCGGAATCAGTTCATCGGGCATCAAGGCGGTTCCCGAGGTCCGGCCCCGGAG
>JASICF010000146.1 GCA_030044775.1 Candidatus Sulfotelmatobacter sp.
CAAGATCGGACATCACGGCGTGGCGAAAGGCGGCATAATCCTCGACGCGGGCCACCGGAATCTGGTCCTGGCGCATATTGAGTGTGCGCGTGGCAGTGAATACAGGTCCATCCAGCTTGTAGGTGGCCTGGTAGTCTGCGTAGTCGCGCTCCAGAGAAAACGGCAGCGGCGCCTGGGCCGTATATTTGGCAGGGAGATCGAGCGTGATTTTGTAGACGTATTCCGCCTTGGGCCCGAGCTTCAACGGATCGGCGGCGGGGTCAATATCATCGCCATTGCCGAAATCCTGCAAATTGAACTGGCACAGGGGCAGCGTAAGATCCGATTTTCTCTTCGACCAATCCAGATAGTTCGGCTTCGCGATGTCGTAGGACATCGTGAACGGTTCCCGGGTCGCCGCCGGATCGCTGATCTTCAGGTTGGAGATTTCGCCTCCCATGCCGGCATTCACGTTCTCGATGACCCGCTGCCACTGAGCTTCGGGCACGCGCCGGAAGATGGAGCGCAGCATCAGCTCTTCATCGCCGCGGAACGTGTAATGTACATGGGCCTCAAGCTTGCCAATCTGGTTGATTTTTGCCTCGACCTCGGAAATTTCCGCGTCAGGCATCGGCGTATCGGCGGGAGTATTTTCAAGATGGGGCGTGCCATCGGGAGGAATCACGAGGGCGAGCTTGTCGCGCAGCGGATAGGCGAGCAGGCGGAAGGGCGCGACTTCGGCTGTCGTATCCATCCAGACTTCTTGCTGTTTCTTGCCCGATCCCAATGGCAGCATGGTAATCACGTGATCGAATTGCGAGGGCGAAGGCATGTCGGGATCGAGCTTGCGGCTGGAGTTGATCAGGACGGATGATGCGTGAAACCCTTCGGCTTCGAGCAGCGAGGCGAGGAGCGTGTGCTTGTCTTTGCAGTCGCCGTACTGGTCGTGGAGCACGTCGGCAGCTGCGTGCGGCTGATAGCGGCCGAGCCCCAGCGACAGGCTGACATAGCGGAAATTCTTGGCCACATAATCGTACAGAGCCTCAATCCTGTCCATGTCAGTCGCGAGGCCTTTGGTCAGCTCGGCTGCCTTGGCGCGGACCTCGGACGAAGGCGCACGGCGGTCCTTTTCCAGCGAGGCATACCAACGACCGACCTGCTCCCAACTAACGAAGCTGGTCAGCTCAACGTCGGGGCGGTCATCGTCAGGGCTTTTCCACTTTTTCTTTTTGTCTTTATCTTTCGTGTCGTCGTCACGCTCCAGATGAGAATTGGTCCAGTGATAGATGCGGCGGCCGTTGGCCTCAGTGATCTTCGGATCCATGCCGGGTTTGTCTTTCAGCTTGACGGGGCGATCGGCGGGAACATCGATATCGAGTTCTTCATCCAGCATGATGTTGGTTTTGTCGAAATCGTAGTCGGTCCAGAACTGACCGGGGGCTAGCGGGGTGTGAATTAAAGTAACGATGTCGTATTCGAGCAGTTCGCCCGGCCGCAAACCCGGAACGGTAATGTGCTTCTGGCGGTAGTCGGTATAAACCGGAGCCTCGCGCTCCACCGGCGTGCTGAGGTCCTGAACCGCATCCTCGCCTGCAGTGATGGTGCTGCCATCGGATTTAACCACGCGAACGTATCCAATTTCCACGCGTTCGTTGGCCGAATTGTAGCCGAATTGAATTTGCCCCCACTGCTGCACTCCGGCCTCGCTTTGCACCCGGATTCGGGTGAGCGTTTCTTTGCGGCCTGTGCCGTCGTTTTCGAAGCGCAGGGTCGTGCGATATTGCTCGATAACGAAGGCTTCCTGGGAATAAGCATGTTTGACTTCGGGAGACGGGCTGGCAGATTTCGTTCCAGAATCGGCGTCTGCTGCACCTTTTTTGGCCTCGGCCGGAATACCAGAGCCGGGAGCGGAATCGGTTTGCCCTGAAACAACGGCGGGCAGCGCTGGCGAGGAAGCAAGAAGGAGCAGCAGGAGGAACCGACGCATAGAGTACATAGTAAGGCCTGCGACGGTTGTTCCCAAGGCCAGCATGTCTGGAACGATCTGGTCTGGTGATCTGTGACCTTCGGGTTGTACTCCCAGCGGCAGACGGAGGTAAATAAATCGACCATTGGCGTGTGAGAAACCTCACATTTTTTCGCTTTTTTGCCGCTAGACGGTAGTAAAATGCGTGGTCAGATAGTCTTGTCTGGCGCTCGCGCTGGACAGGCGTGACGCAAACCACAATTGCGCCACGATTTTCCGTCGGAGGTTTTTCTGGTATGGAAGATCGGGCCCCTGGCAGTACCCCAGCAGTTGCGAATCAAACACAACCCTCAATCAAAAAGCATTTTGCAGGCCGCGGAGCGTGGGTTCTGACCGCGTATGGCATTTCCGGACTGGCTCTGTTCGGCGTGCTCGCCTACTTCTTCTCCGACTACATCGCCCGCTAATGATGATACCCCAGACGCTGAGGGAGAAGTGTGCCTTGACGCTTAGCTCACCAGATCCAGGAACTTGTACCACGCTCCGGCGAACGGAAGAAACCAGGGTTTGCCGCTATACAGGCCGAGCGGGGCGCCGGGAAATCGAATGCCGACGAACGGATTGTCAGGCTTCTCCCCTGCGATCAGTTCAGCCATCTTTTTCCCTTGCCATGTTGCCATGGCAACTCCGTGCCCGGCGTAGCCGAGTGCGTAATAAATGCCATCGATCTGTCCCGCGTGCGGCATGATGTCGAAGGCGAAATCGAGCGTGCCGCCCCAGACGTAATCGATTTTGGTCTCGCGCAACTGCGGGTAAACACCAATCATCCCGCGGCGCAGGATTTCGGCGCTGCGGCGGATGGTCTGATCATTTTCTGGGAAGAACGCCGCGCGGCCGCCGAATAACATGCGGCGATCGGGTGTGAGCCGGTAGTAGTAAAGATAATTTTTCGAGTCGTAGATCATGCGGTTGCGCGGGCTGAGTTCGTGAGCGAGTTTTTCCGGCAGGATTTCGGTCGTGATAATGAACGATCCGATTGGGATGATTTTTTTCTGCAACGAGGGAGTTGCTTTGCCGGTGTAGCCGCTGGTAGCGACAAGAACGTCACGGGCCCACAGCTCGCCGCGGGATGTGCAGACTTTCCATCCCGATTCTCCTTGATGTGATCCGTGCTGGAGCGATTCGACTCGAGTGTGCTCAAAGATCTCCGTGCCCGCTTTGATTGCGGCGCGGCCGACGCCGGCGACGTATTGCGCCGGATTAAGCCCAGCGCTGACTTCGTCGACCATGCCGCCGTAGTAAATGTTCGAGCCGATTTCGGCGCTCAATTCATTTTTTTGCACAACCCGCAATTCATGACTAAATTCACGCGCGATTACTTCGGCTTGCCGGGAGTAACCGTCGAAATGCTTTTGCTTGCAGGCAACTTCGAGATGTCCACAGCGGGAGAAGTCACAATCGATCGCTTCTTCCCGAATGATCTGTCCGACGCAATCGATGGTTTCTAAGGAAGCCGCGTACATGCGACGCGTGAGTTCGCGTCCATACATGGAAATTAACTTATTGACCCCGAGCTTCATGCCGGTCAGCACCATGCCGCCATTGCGCGAGCTGGCGCCCCATCCGATGGTTTCACTTTCGAAAACCGCGACCTTTGCGCCGCGCTTTGCCAGCGTGCGCGCGGCAGAAAGGCCGGTAAATCCTGCGCCGATCACGGCAACATCGACACGCGACGGCAACGGACGGGTCTCTGGTTTCGGGAACTCTGCAGTGGTGAGCCAGTAGTTGTGTTCGTGCATGTTCGTTCGAAGTGACGCTTTCAGGACTGAGAAAAAGCAGGTTCCCGTTCGACTCCCTCGCTGCGCTCAGTTGCTCAGGGCAAGCTCTCACCCGCGCTTCGCGCGGCCTCGGAATGACATCAACTTATCAACAGTTACCTTGTCACAACTTAGCGTGTCACAGCACTGCTGTCTCATGAATCAGCCGATTCTCGGCAAAGCGCGAAAAGCTGAGCAGTGACGCATCGATCAAATCGGTCTTGCCGCTGAGAATCAGATCGCTGAGAATTCTGCCCGTTGCAGGGGCGTGCATCACACCGTGGCCGCTGAAACCGTTGGCGAGGAAGAATCCCGGCACGCCCGGCGCTTCGCCGAGAATCGGATGGTGATCGGGCGTCATTTCATACAAGCCAGCCCAGGCGCGCTTCGGATTCACCGGCAGATTTGCAAAACACGGTACGCGGTCAGCGGCACGAGTCAGGATTTTCTCGATGAAGCCCGGATCGAAGTCGGTCTTAAATCCTGAGCTTTCTTCCGGGTCGTTCCAGGCGAGCAGAAATCCGCGCGCTTCGGGACGAAAATGAAATCCGTTCGACATATCGATGATCATCGGCGCGGTGTGGGGAAATTCGTCAAAGGGCTCGCTAGGCACCAGCATGCGGCGAAGGGGCTCGACCGGAAGGTCGATTCCGGCGAATCTGGCGACTTCCGCCGACCATGCTCCCGCGCAGTTCACCACTTTTCGGGTCGAAATCGTTTCGCGAGAGGTTTCGACGGAAGCGATTCCGGAGGCATCTCGCTTGATTCCTGTCACTGAGATGTTCTTCCACAGCGTTGCCCCGCGATCGACGGCCGCCGTCATAAATCCATTCATGGCGCTGTAGGGATCGACAAAACCGTCGGTTGAGCAGAAACTCCCGCCTACGATGTCGTCACTACGAAGTTGTGGGAACATAGCGGCGATTTCAGCGCCTTCCAGCAGGCGAGCGTTTTTCAGCCCGAGCTTCACTTGCTCGCTGTGGTTGGACCGAAGATATGCCATCTGCTTGGCGTTCGTCGCGCAGAACAGATAGCCTTGCGGGCGATAATCGCAAGGACTACCAAGGCGCTCTTCAAAGCTGGCATAGAAGGGGATTGAATACAGCGACATCTGAATGCTGACCGGGGTTGAAAACTGGGCGCGCACGCCGCCCATGCTCTTACCGGTAGAGCCCTTGCCCTGAGCGGATTCCCGCTCGACGACCAGCACGCTGCGGCATCCTTGCGCCGTCAGATGATAGGCAATGCTGGAGCCGACTATTCCTGCCCCGATGATGACGACATCTGCGTTTTGCATAGCCGGACCCAATTCCACTGAGTTCGATTCAGAATGAAATCAGCATTCTAGCGCAGCCGGCGTGGCAAGCATTTTCCCCGCTTAGGGGGTCGAAACGTTGCTTGCGCCGGCGCTGCTCGAGGTACATGTACCGTCGGTTTATTGGATCGTTCAAAGACCCGATCCGGCCTCAACCTCAGTAACTTGCCGCGGTTACTGTGCCTGCCTAGTCTCAAGAGTATGTCTTTGCGTTGTCTTTTATTCTCGTCCGATGAGGCAACGGCCGAGCCTATAAAGCAAGTCCTCGCCGATTTGGGCGTTGAAGCGGAGCACTGCTCGAATCCGGTGGATGCCGTCGAGCAGGTCACCACGCAATCATTTCAGATCGTTATCACAGACTGGAAAGACCAACCGGAAGCCGCATTCCTTCTGAAGACTGCCCGCGACCTGAAGGCAGCGGCACGGCCGTTAACGCTGGCAATCGTCAATGAAGAGGCACGGCCTCATGCTCTACA
>JASICF010000147.1 GCA_030044775.1 Candidatus Sulfotelmatobacter sp.
GTAAGTTGCAGGTAAGTGCTGGTGCCCACGAAAAAAGTAGCATCGAAGTTATTTGCTACGCAGGTCTGGTTCGAACTGAAATCCGGTGCGTAGCTGGGTGAGGGAGGGCATCCGCCGGCCGCGCCCCAACTCACCCTGCTGGCCGAAATAATCATCGCGAGCGCGACCACCCCTTGCGCGACTAGCCTGGTCAGGCGCGATCTCGCATGCCGTGGAGCTCTTATCGCCTTGCTTCGCGAGGCGCTTTGCAGAGTGCGGTTCAGGGCGTGTTCGGTGGCATCACTCCGGCGGCCAAGAAGCAAGGTTGCGATATTTTTGCGCATGACAGGGATCTCCTGAAATCAGGGATTGAACTCCGACTAAAAAGTTAGGTTGGTTCCTCGGGGAATGGGAACCGCGCTGGGAACAGGGTTCAGAAAAATTGACGCCGCACGATCGCCCTAAACAATACTCCCCACGCGCCGAAAGTCAAGCGGGACTTGAGAAGTTGCAAGGTTTTGCAACTGGGGCTCGAGGAGGAAGGTGCACTCGTGGAGACTTGTCGCTCAGCAGCGATCTGAACAACGTGAGGCGAGAAAGCAAGAGATAAGTGAATGGCCGGCGGTGATTGCCGGCCATTCGAACATTGATCTATGCGACCGCCTGGGTCGTGCCGCCGATTGCGCTGGCCTCGTCGCTGTGTATGTCGAATACGGCCGACAAGCGCGTCAAGTGCAGAAGATCATGGACCCGCTTGTTGACGCTGGCCAGCTTCAATTCGCCGCCTTTATTGCGAACCGTGGTGTGCGCCTTCACGAGTTCACCTAATCCTGAACTGTCGATGTAATTGACATCGGCCAGATTCAGCACGACCCGCTTATGACCCTTATCGACAAGTTCGCCCACAATCTCGCGAAGCATCACGTTGCCTTCGCCGAGGGTGATTCTTCCGCTGACGGTAAGCACGAGAGTATCGCCCACTTGGCGGGTGCTGGTTTGCATTCTGCCCGGCACGTGGCGACCCTCCATGCCCATGCCCAACTGATCAAGGATGGCGCAGGCGGCCGCGGCATCAGCCTGTGACTCTGTGCGAACCACGATCAGCGACCGGCCTTCCTTAAGTATTTCACGGAAAAAGGCGGTATCTTCTGCCGACTTGTCCCAAGCTGTGGGTTCGGTTTCGGAACGAGTCGCGGCCGAGGCCATCGCAGTGCCAGCACCTGCGCCTGCCGCACCCAATAGCGCCGCTGCTCCAAATCCGAGCGCGAACACGGTTCCAATCCCGGGAAGAAGCAATGTGCCCGCGATCACACCGGCGGTCATACCAGCCGCCCCACCCATAAAGCCTCCTATCGAGGCACCGAATTCTTTTGCCACGGCTTTGGCCTCGGTTTCCGAGCGAGTCAGGAAAATGATGGACTCTTCCGGCACCCCACTCTGCCGCAACGCCCGTACCGCTTCCTCTGCGCGATCGCGGGAGGAAAACACTCCAATTCCAGTTTCCATAATGTTCTTTCTCCTTACCGGCCGAAATTTTCGACGACACTCCCTACGCGTTGCCACACCCATCCGACCGGCAACCATCGGCCACGTTTTCTGGCGCATAACTGTGGCTCCGGCCTAAATATTTGTCAAGCGCAAAAATGGCGGCTCGCGGCTCAAATCCTGTTATTTCGCTCCTCATCGACACCCAGTCCGTGTGCGATATCATCTAGGTTGTCCTGAAGCGCTAAGTTCGGTGAGGAAAGAATGGTTCTGAATACACACACTGCGAGCCGCAGATTCAAGCGGACGTCCAAAAGCCTTGGGCGGATTCTTCTGCCCGCGTTCATCTTCGCCTCGATTCTGTTTTCGATACCGCCTCGAGCGAAAGGAGCGGCGATGGGTTTTCAGATTTCAAGCACCGGCTTTGCAGCCAACCAGATGATTCCAAAGAAATTCACCTGCGACGGTGACGATGGTTCTCCTCAGTTGACCTGGAAGGATGCTCCTGCAGGGGCAAAGAGCTTTGCCCTGATCATGGATGATCCGGATGCGCCGGTCGGCACGTGGGTGCACTGGGTTTTATTCAATCTTCCCGGGGAGGCGAAAGAACTGCCGGAAGGTGTGGCGAAGCAGCAACAACTTCCGGATGGTTCGTTGCAAGGTCACAACGACTTTCGCAAAATCGGCTATGGAGGACCATGCCCACCGCCTGGTAAGCCCCACCGATACTTCTTCAAGCTATATGCGCTCGATGCAAAGCTCGACCTGAAGGCTGGGGCGAGTAAGGCGGATGTGGAGCGTGCCATGAAAGGCCATGTAATCGGGGAAGCGGAATTGATCGGCCGCTATGGGCGGTGACGGCCAGCAATCGTTGTTGGTTTAAAGGCGAATGTTTGGCGAAAACCCAGATTCCCGCTAAAATATCTGAATGCCGTCCCCTCCCGCCTCTCTCGCATGGGCACACCCGCTTGTCGCCGAGTGGTTCGTCCGCCGCTTCGGCACGCCGACTGAACCGCAGGAATTGGGTTGGCCGCATATTCTCTCCGGGCGCACCACGCTGATTTCCGCGCCTACCGGATCCGGTAAGACTCTGGCAGCATTTCTCGCCTGCATCGACAGACTCGTGCGAAAGGCGCTGGCCGGGGAACTGGCCGACCGAACCGAAGTTCTCTACGTCTCACCGCTGAAGGCTCTGGGAAACGACATCCAGAAAAATCTGGAAGTGCCGTTGGGGGAAATCCTCGCGATGGCAGGCGAGCGCGGCCTGTTGATGCCGGAGATTCGAACCGCGGTTCGCACTGGCGACACGCTGATGCCAGAGCGACGTGCCATGCTGAAGCGACCTCCGCACATTCTTGTAACGACGCCCGAGTCGCTCTACATTTTGCTGACGGCGGAGAAGAGCCGGGCGATTCTGCGCGATGTCGAAACCGTGATCGTAGATGAAATCCATGCGGTCGCTGACGACAAACGCGGTGCGCATCTGGCTTTATCTCTGGAGCGCCTGGAAGCGCTGACTCACAAGAAACCGGTGCGAATCGGGCTTTCGGCCACGCAGAAACCAATTGAAGACGTGGCGCATTTCTTGACGGGGAGCGCAGCGGCTAAAGCCGCTATTCGAGAGGGCAAACTGTCTCGCAGCGCTGAAAGCGCTGCGCCACCCGAAAACCAGCGGATTTTGGCCGCTGAAGCCGCACCTTTTCAAAGCGAAGACGCCTCCCAAAACGGTGATCCCGTCATTGTGAACATTGGCCACAAGCGCAAGCTGGATATAGCGGTCGAAGTTCCGCCGATGCCGCTGGGCCCAGTGGCGTCGAATGAAATGTGGGAAGAAGTCTACAAGCGCCTCGTCACACTGGTTGAGCAGCATCGATCGACGCTCGTGTTTGTCAACACGCGGCGCATGGCCGAGCGCGTGGCGCATCATCTCGGCGAGTTGATAGGCGAAGAAAATGTTGCCGCACATCACGGCAGTTTGTCGCGCAAGCTGCGGCTGGCGGCAGAAAAGAAATTGAAAGAAGGTCAGGTGCGAGTGCTGGTGGCGACCGCGTCGCTTGAGCTGGGAATTGATATCGGTACTGTGGATCTCGTGGTGCAGATCAATTCTCCGCGGTCGATTGCAGTTGCATTGCAGCGGGTCGGGCGGTCAGGACACTGGCGGGGCGCCGTTCCAAAGGGAAGACTATTCGCGACCACCCGCGATGATTTGCTGG
>JASICF010000148.1 GCA_030044775.1 Candidatus Sulfotelmatobacter sp.
TGTCATTCCGACCGCTCGCGAAGCGAGCGGTCGGCACCTGCTTTTCCCGTCCCCGCCTTTCGCATCCGAAGAAACTTTCGATCCCAAAGCTCTCTGGCTCAACGCCGAACACATTCGCGCGTTGCCGGTCGAAAGCTTGAGCGAGCGCCTCCTGCCGATTGTGCGCGGCGAAGGGTGGGACGTCTCAACCGAAAAGATGCTCCGCATTACTCACTTGATCCGCGAACGCATCAAGCTGCTGCGCGACGTCCTCACCACCGCAGATTTTTTCTTTGTGAAGCAATTGCCGCCGTATGACGCGGCCGAACTCATCCCGCAAAAAGGCGATTCGGCCATGGCGATGAAAGTTCTGACGCGTGCCCGCGAAGTTCTTGCGAACGTCGAATTCCGGCACGACCCGCTCGATCACGTTTTGCGCGGCGCCGCGCAGGAATTGGGATTAAAAGCGGGACAGATGTTCCAGCCGATTCGCGTCGCTGTCTGCGGCCGGAAAAACGCCCCGCCATTATTCGAGACGCTGGAGGTGCTGGGGAAGGAGACAACCCTGGAGCGCGTTGCGTCAGCGATCGCAAAATTGCAACAGGGAGTTAATTAAAGCCGATTGCTAGCCGCGCCTTACTTGCTTTGCATCACTTGCTTCTCTGCAACTCACGATATGCCTCGCTCTTTGAAATTCCGCGGTCTTTGGCGATTTTCTTTAGCGCCGTTCTTTCGTCGACCTTTTCTTCGGCCATGATCTGCTCTAGCTTCTGGCGAATGCTCGGACAGCCGGGGGCGGCAATCCCTACGTGAGCATCTTGAGGTTCGGCCTTCCCGATCAGCAGCGTGATCTCTCCCTTCACTCCAACCCGCGATTTCAGCGCCTCCAACACTTCGCGAGCTCTGCCCCGCAAGAATTCTTCATGAACCTTGGTGACTTCCCGGGCGATCACCACGTGGCGGTCGTCTCCTAGCAGTTCGCAAATGTCCGTCAGCGCCTCCACCACGCGATGCGGGGCTTCATAAAAAACCTGGGTGCGTGGCGAAGTTTTCACCGCTTCGATAGCCGCCCGCCGCTCGCCGCCTTTGGCCGGCAGAAACCCGCTAAAGCGAAACGAGTCGGTCGGCAACCCGCTGGCCACCAGCGCCGCCAGAAAGGCCGACGCTCCTGGAATCGGCACCACCGGCAAATGATGACGGATCGCCAAAGACACCAGCCGGAACCCCGGGTCGGAAATTCCCGGCATGCCCGCATCGGTCACCAGCGCCACGCTCGCGCCTTCCTGCATTTCTTTCACCAGTTCGGCCGCGCGCGTGATTTCGTTGTGCTCGTGATAGCTGATCGTTCGCGTTGTGATTCCGTAATGACTCAGGAGTTTCTGCGTCTGGCGCGTATCCTCGCAAGCAATCGCATCCACTTCCTTGAGCACGCGCACCGCGCGAAAAGTGATGTCTTCCAGGTTGCCGATCGGTGTCGCGACGAGATAGAGCGCGGGACCTGCGCTGTGATCCGTAGCGTGGCGCGCAACCGCGCCCGCGGGACTGGCCTCTGGTTTCGACTCCCTCATGCGCGCAGTCTACCACCGTAAGGGAGGCTGACCCTGAAGAGCGATCCGGTCAGATCGCCAAGGGTTCGTCGGCGTCGCGCTAGTGTGATCTGGATGGCTCGTGTGCCGGCTCGGTCGGCGCGGTTCCTGGATCGCCCAGGTCTCCTGCCGATCCTGACAGCATCTTGCGTAAAAATGCCAGGGGCATCGTCGCGCTCACCATGGCTCGATCCCCTTCCTGCTTCACCTTCAGACTGTCGAAGAACGCCTTCACGTCGGCGTCGGTGCCATGAATTCCGGCCGAGGTTTCGGCAGAACGTGTCAATGCAAGAAACACCGTGATCTTGTCCGTCATGGCACGTGCTTCATCCGGGTTTTTCATGAACGCTTCTGCCAGCAGATGCAAAGAACCTGCGTGCAGCGGGCTTAGAAAGCTTCCTGAGATCACGAGGGTCGCGGGACTCGCGAGCACCACGCTCCCCCAGTCCGTTCCCGGAGCCGCTGGGTCGACTCGCGCGATCGCCCAGGCTAGGCTACCTAGCTGCACGCGTTTGTAGAACTGCCGCAGCAGGGCTGGACCCCCAAACGGAGAAGCCAGCCGCTTCGACCGGTCCACCATCCCTTCAATGACGGCCGCGTCTTCGTGGTTCGAGGCCGCCACCGAATCTGGACTCAGCAACGCCACGCGCAAAACCCTGCCTTCCAGCGGAATGGCAAAGATCTCGACCTCGTGATAGGTATCCACCGACGTCGCGATCTGCCGCAAATAGCCGGTGAGCCGTTGTCTTTGAAACCGCCCCACGAGCACTTCGGAAAACCGCGGCTCTTTCGCCGCCCCTCCAGTGCCTCCGCCCGGCCAGGTGGCCGGATAATGCACGGCAAACGCCGCTTCGTCTAAGTCGCGCTCAAACTGGAAACCGGTCGCCTGGATAAACTGCTCGTACTCCGGATCGTGGCTCACCGGGGGCAATGCTTTGCCCCCATTCAGCCGCCGCGCCCAGGCGAGATCGACGTAAAAGAATGCGTCGGCGCCGGGTAACAGGCGCGCTGGTTCTGGCGGCGCAAGTGTTCGCAATTGGACGGCGAGCGTCACCGCTGCTGCAACGATTACAACTCCCAGGACGATGGGAAGCGTGCGCCTAATTCGCATGGAGAGCGGGTCAGGCCTGAAATCATA
>JASICF010000013.1 GCA_030044775.1 Candidatus Sulfotelmatobacter sp.
TATTTGAAAGTAGGGGGAGCAGAACGCGGATATTACAGGAAAAGCAAACAGCGGGAGGTTAACAGAATATGAAAAGTTAATCAAACAATTTCGGCGACTGTGGCGGCGTCTCCTGGATCGAGTCACAAACAATTTACACGTCTTTAATTCTGCTGTAACACTCAAACGGCTATCCTCCCCGCGTGATTTCCCAGTTAAGTTTCGGGGCCCCTGTCGAATAAGCGCGACAAACTACGCGAGGTACACCGTCATCCACCGGGAAGAAAGCAGTGGTGTGATTTCCCCAGCTTCGAACGTGCATGTGGCAGACGACGCCGCCGCATGCGTCGAAAGTAATGCCTCCAACATTGGATTCCAATTTCAGAAAGGAATATCTATGACGCGTATTAAGACAGTGTTCGCGGCGCTGCTAGTGGCCGCGATCGTTAACGTCGTGCCCCAGGCAAAAGCACAAACCATCAAGGTGCTGCTGGCGGGTTCTTCCGCGCAGTGGCAAACCTTGGCTTTGGGCGCTTATAGCGCCGGGAGCTGCGTTTCCGGCGGCACGGCCCCCTGCTTCCACTACACCAACTCCAGCTTCAACCTGACCGACACGCGGCCTACCGTGAAAGGTGGCACTGCCGCCGTCGATACCGGCGCTCTGTGGCTGGTGTGGGATAGCGCTGCTACGCCTAATGTTTGGGCTTTCATCAAGGTCGACTCGGGCGTGGGAGATCGATGCTATTACGCTCAGCCGCACTGCAACGTGAGCGATCCAACTTTCCCCGCGGCGGGCAACCTGATCAGTTCGACGCTCTGGGGTGACGGTTCGAGCGACAGCACGCCGCCCTCAAACATACAGACCCTGTTCACCTCAGGCACCGCGCTGGTCAACGCGGCCGCGAGTGACATTCGTCCAGAGGACGCCCTGTTCGCTACCTGCCGCGCCAATTCATTGCTCGGTGGAGGAACGGATGGACTGGCCGGCTTGGGTTACGGCGCCAATGCTTCCGGCGTTTGCCCCAAGTTCGGAGCAGCGTTGACGGACCTGCAAGGCAGCGACATCCAGAGCGGATATCCTGGCAGCACATCGACCGCACACATCCTCGCCTTTGCCCTTAGCGGCAAGGACCCGTTCACCGGCACTGCGGTTCCTGCGGCAACAACCGTTTCCGTGGGAGCGACGCCGGTGGTTTTCATCTTCTCGCGCGAGGGCGCTCTCGCCGGGGCAAGCAATATCACCGACCAGGAAGCGCAGACTCTGTTTAGCGGCACAAACTGCGACGGCAGCGTGGTTGGCGGATCGGGCGGCCCGATTTCAGTCTACTTGCGCGAGCCAATGTCGGGAACCATGAACACAACCGAATACAGCGTGTTGCGTTACTGGAACTTCTCCGGCGCCAGCCAGGAAACCGGCGTGGCATCTCAGAACCCGCTCTCCAAATCCTGCACAGCAGGCGGCAGCCGCTACCGCGCGATCGGAACCGGCGAAGAGGTGAAGTCCGTCCTGAACTCGGTCGCGAACCACAGCGATGACGGAATCGGCTACGCGTTCTTCAGCTACGGGAACGTTTCTTCGATCGCCAGCAACGCTGATTACGGATACCTCACGCTGGATGGCGTTGATGGAATCTTCCACGTGTACGGCACGACTATCGATCCCGGCCAACCGTCCACGGCTGGAATGTTGCCGTCAACCAGCAACTTACCGGCGAGCTGCTCGGGTGCATTCCCCTGCCCCGAGGGCAAAATCTGGAGCGGCAATCTTTCGTTCCCCAACCTGCGCAATGGTTCTTATCGCGCCTGGTCGAACCTCCGCTCCATCAGCAACGGAACTGGTCTCGCCTCGCTGGAACTCCTCATCAAGGCGTCGCAGACCTACGTTGTAACCAGCACTCCTGACTTTGTGCCGGCCATCAAAGTCGGAGCCACCGACCCCGGTCTTCCTCTCCTGCGCTCGCACTATCTGCAGGAAGGCGTGCCTCCGGTCAACGTTTCGGCCGCTGGCGACAAGGGCGGAGACGCGGGTGGTTGCATTTTGACGACCACCGGTGTGGCTACAACTTCCGACACGACGACCAGCCTGATTCAGGTTCAGCCCTTATCAGGTTGCATCGTATTCCCGTAGTCTGAGCGAAGGTTTTACCAGCCGGAAGGGCAACGCTGAAAGGCGTTCGCCCTTCCGAAACAAAATGGTTGGCCCTTGATTTCTGCTTGAAAAATTTCTCGGAAAACGCAATCGGATGCACATGCCCAGCGGAACCTGCTCCTCTCCCACACGATCAGTTTTGCAACCCGCTGATTTGGCTTCGGTTAAGGCCGACCCGCGTGAACGGCGCAATGGAATTGAGATTGCCCGCGCTGGGGATGGAAGAAAGTCTAGTTTGTTAATAGATATTATGGAATAATGGCGCGCCGGGAGAATTTCCTGAACGCCCGCGTTCCCCCAGAAGATGACGCGGCCATGCGATGGCGAGTCTTCGGTTTCGACGTTGTAAAAAAAACAATAAATTCAATAATGATGATGCCTCAAAAATTTCTGTTATTTGCTGGAATTGCTTTTCTATCATTCGGGCTCACCGCCGCCGCTCAATTAATTCCTGCGCCGACGCCGATTGCCGACCCAGGCGATACCAGGTTCATAGGCGTTACCGAGGATTGGAATTCGCCTGCGCTCGCGACCAGTTCTCTGCGGCCAGCCCCCCCGCTGGTTGGTTACATCAATGATGACGGCTCGTACAGCGTGGAACTGATTCAGGTTCAATGGCGATGGGGCGATCCGCTCGATCTTTATGTGATGAAGCCGAAAGGGGTGGCAAAGCCGCCCGTCATCATTTACCTCTACGGTTATCCCGCCAGCACGGAGCAGTTCAAGAGCGAAGCCTTTCAAAAGGCGGTGACGAAAGACGGATTCGCGGCTGTCGGATTTGTCTCCGCCCTCACCGGTCATCGTTATCACGACCGGCCGATGCGAGAATGGTTCATCAGCGATCTGCAGGAGTGCCTGGCGGTTTCAGCCCACGATGTGCAAGAGGTAATCGATTATCTTGCCACGCGGAACGATTTGGACATGAGCCGGGTGGGAATGTTCGCCCAGGGTTCGGGAGCAAGCATCGGCATCCTGGCTTCCGCTGCCGACCCCCGTATCAAAGTGTTGGACACAATCGATCCCTGGGGCGACTGGCCCGACTGGATGGCAACTTCGCCGTTCGTACCCGAAGATGAGCGAGCTAACTATGTAACGCCGGAATTTTTGAAAAAAGCCGAGACCCTTGAGCCGGTCAAATGGCTGCCGAAGATTCAGGCAAAGAAGTTTCGCTTTCAGGATGCAACATTCGACCGAGTCACTCCCGCAGTCGCGAAGGAAAAGCTGCGGGCAGCCGCGCCGGCAGGCAGCACGGTCGTGATTTACCGAACGCCGGAAGAGTTCAATGCAGTGGTGAGAAACAACAAAGATCTGGCATGGGTCCAACAGGAACTCCAGTCATTGCCGCAAGCATCGGCCGACTCCGGATCGGTTCACATAGCAACTCGAGGTCAAAAATGAAATTGGAGATCAGAAAACTGAGCGCCGTGTGTGGATTTTTCCTGATTGCACTTGTGCCGAGCATGCAAAGTCAAACTGCCAAAGGTTCGACGGATTTCCCATTCCGCTATGACATTTCGGAAGAGGTTACGATCAGCGGCAGCGTAACGGGAGTGTTTACAAAGGCCCCAAAGGGAATGATGAACGGTTCTCACCTGTTGATCGCGACTCCTTCCGGTTCCATCGACGTGAGTCTCGGGGCGTACGGCTTGATTGGAAAAGATGCTCTCGCGGTGAAGCTTGGGGAGCAGGTTGAAATCGTCGGAGTGATGAAGACCCTGAAGAGCAGGCCGGTCCTGATGGCACGCACGGTCACCGCCGGAGATCAGGCATATCTGATTCGAAATACGCATGGAGTCGCAATGTCGCCACAGGCAAGAGAGAGAGCGCGCAGTGTGACCATTCCGGATGGAGGCGCTCGATGAAGCACCAGATCGTGAGTCGCAGAATGCACGTTCGCGAAAGAGTGCGGAGCAAAACCAGCTGTAAGACTGTTTCTACGGCAGCGGTGACGATTTGCCTGATTGCCCTGGCAGGTTGCAGTTCGAGCAGCCGAAGTTCATTCCCGGCACTCGATCAGGTTGTGCAAATAACCGCGCAAACCGGAAGTCCTCAAAGCCATGCGATCAGCGGCGCTTTCGGAACTCCGCTGGTCGCCATGGTGACCTCGAATGGTCTGCCCGCGAGTGGAGTCGTGGTTAACTTCACCGCTCCGACAACCGGACCCAGCGGGACATTTGCCCCCAAGGGAAGCAACACGGCGACCGCGACCACCGACTCGAACGGTCTGGCGACGTCCGCCTTATTTACCGCAAACGGAAAAGTAGGCATTTACTCAGTGACGGCCTCGGCGCCTGGGGCCCCAACGCCGGCCCTTTTCGACCTTACGAATACGGTCGGCGCCCCCGCCTCGGTCACCGTGATGTCTGGAAACTCTCAAAGTGCGACCGTCACCGGTTCATTTACCAGTCCGTTGCAGGTTTCGGTAGTGGATAGCGGAAATAACCCGGTGAGTAACGCAACGGTTGTGTTTACAGCTCCTGCAACCGGCGCAAGCGGTACATTTGCGAATAGCAATACCAACATAGCAATTGCACTCACTAATGCAACCGGAATAGCGGTTTCGCCAATCTTGACGGCGAACGGAGTGGCGGGAACGGATACGGTCGTCGCTGCGGTATCCGGAACCACCTCCACGGCAAACTTCAATCTGACAAACATGCCGGGACCACCTCAGACCGCCAGCGTCATTTCTGGAACGTCGCAAACAGCGATTGGAGGAAAACCATTTCCTGCACCTCTTTCCCTCCTGATAGTCGATAGTCTGCAGAATCCCGTCCCGGGCGTCACCGTCACGTTCGCCGCCCCGACGAGCGCAGAAAGCGTCACCTTCGCCGATACAGACACGAGCACGACGACGGCAACCACGGACGCAACGGGCATTGCTACCTCATCGACTATGACGGCCAACAGCCTGGCGGGGACTTTTACCGTCAAAGGGTCGGCGACCGGAACAACCATCGCTTCGTTTACTCTCACGAACTGGCCAGTGGGTTCCCAATACTATTCGTTTTATCTGAGCGGGCAGGAAAATCTCCTGGAGGGTTCCTTCGTCGGTTTCTATGGCCTCGCCGGATCGGTCCTCATCAGCCCGCTCGGCGATGTGCTGGCCGGCGAGCAAGACTATAGCGACGGTTTTTTCGCGGTATCGCCCCAACCCAGTGGCGACACGATCACGGGCGGAAGTCTGACGCTCGGCAGTAGCAACCACCAGGGAACTCTTGTACTCGATACCAACAATTTGAATGTTGGCGACTCGGGAGTCGAAACGCTTGCCGTGCAATTCGTGAACTCGAATCACGCCCTCATCGCGCAATATGATGGATCGGCGACCTCAAGTGGAAGCCTTGATCTGCAGACGCTGCCGACTTTATCGACCAGCAACCTGAACGGCGGCTATGCTTTCACTCTGACCGGGCTTGATCCGGTCTTCTCGCCGGTAAGCTACGGTGGAGTATTTTCTATCGCAAGCGGCGGCACAACGTTGCAGAATGGCTTGCTGGATACAAATGATTCCGGAATCGGAGTGCCGGTTCCCGGTGGCTCTCTCAGTGGAACACTTTCCATACCAGACAGCTTTGGGCGCGGAACCATCACCAGCACCCTTAATTATGACGTGTTGCTTGGCGGACCTTCGCCCGTTTCGCTGAACTATTACCTGGTTGGGCCTGAAGTAATCCGGATCATCGACGTCGATTCGACAGGTGACTCGGCGATTGGTACCGCATACGGACAGGGTACGAACGCCAGCGCGGCCAGCAATGCGTCCCTGGGAAGCTCGATCTTTGGCGTCGAAGGAACGGTTCTCAGCACCCAGTACGGCGCTGCAGGCATGTTTTCAACCAACAGTTCGTCCGGAACTTTCACCGGAGTCGCGGACGATAATGAACTCGCCTTCGGCCTTATCGTTCCGGATCAGACCTTCGGCGGGAACTATTCGATTGCGAACACGGGCTATGGCAGCTTGACCATTACGCCGGGAGATTTGGGGGATGTTAGTGCCTTCGGCTTGTACATGACGGATCCCAAGCTCAATCTTCTCGATCCCAATAACACCACCAGCGGAACCGGCGGAGCTCTTCTCATGGATATGGATGCTCTTTTCTCCGGTGGAACCGGAATTGTCATTCCGCAAACCAATACAGCCAGTTCGAGTTTCACCGGCCAATACGCCATGGGTGGACAGGATCAGAACTATCTGACCGGCATCGAAGGGGAATTCGATTTCGTGGGCGGGATGACGGTTACGAGCGGAACGCTGATAGGATCGGCGCTCGTGAGCGACCCATTCCTGACTCTGGGCCCTCGGGCGACGGATTCGAACGTTCGATTTTACGCAACGCCGCTGCCCGATCCGACCAATGCTGGACGCTTCAGCATGCTCTCGACGAACTCGACACCCAATCCTCTTGAAATCAAGGTGGTCGGTCCGGTGCAGGATTTCGATGTCGTGATGTATCAAGCCAGCGCCGATCAGTTCCTCTGGCTCGACGAGGATGTCTCGAGCGTTTTCCTTGGATCGCTGCAGCAACTTGGGTCGTTCACGACGGTGCCCTCCGCCGAGGTGAATTCGAAGACGAAGTCGACAGGAAAATGACGATCAGAGAATCTGGGCGCTTTTATTCTGAATAAGGATGCAGTCAGGTCAGTCGGGGGGATTCTCCACCGACGGATTTATGCCCACAATCACGAGTCTGATCGCCCTTAAAACGGAGAGGCTTCCCCCGTCGCAACTTCCCTCACTCACCGGTACCGGTGCCGTCTGGCGGCACCAGCACCCACTAACCGCGCGAACAGCCAAATTTCTCCATGAGCGCTATCGTGTGAATCTCTCAGTGAGCGTTATTCCCTAGCCGCAACAACGATTTCCGTCTGAATCTCCGAAGATTGTCTCCACTAGAGCGCGTCAAAGGTACAATGTGTCTGATCATGCGGATGATCCTGGACATCGTCGCGCAAATCTTCCGCACGCTCTGGGCTCACAAGTTGCGCTCGTTTCTTACTATGTTCGGGGTTGCGTGGGGTGTGGGCTCATTGCTGTTGCTGGTTGGCCTGGGCGAAGGTTTTCGCTCGGGAAACAAGCGCGGGCTGGCTGAATACGGAGAAGACATCATGTTCATCTTCCCCGGCCGCGCTCCGGTTGTGGCTGGCAGCATGAACTCCGCGCGCAACTACCTTCTTACGTATCAGGATTATCTCGATATTCGCGCCGAGGCTCCTCATGTGCGCAATGCTTCGCCCGTCTTGTCACGCGATGATATGCACGCGGTGAGCGAATTCGCCAGCGCTAACGGGCAGATCGTAGGAGTAGAGCCTCAGTACAGTGGAATCCGCTACCTTCCTCTGAAGCAAGGTCGCTGGCTCAACGGCCTGGACGAAGCGCAAAGACGCAACGTGATTGTGCTGGGCGACGAATTGACCCGAAACCTTTTCTCAGGACGACCCGCCCTAGGAGCGTTCATCCTGCTCAACGACGTAAGATTCGAAGTGATCGGCACGGTAAACCGCATCGGCCGGGGTGATGAGAACCTCACCAACATGCGCGGCTACATCCCTTTCCAGACAATGGCCACCTTCTTTCCGCTCAAGGGCGAAAACCATCAGTATTCCATTTCTCTCATCAACTATCAGCCACGCATACCGGCAGAGCACATGCTGGCACGGGAAGAGGTTCATAAGATCATCGCTCGGAACCACGGCTTCGATTACCGCGATGAGGACGCCTTCGAAAACCTCGATACGGTGCAGCAAGCAGAGATGATGGGTAAGATTTTCGATGCCATGGATATGTTTCTGGGCACCGTAGGACTGGTAACCCTGGTCCTGGGCGCCATTGGCGTCATCAACATCATGCTGGTTGCGGTCAGCGAGCGCACGCGGGAGATTGGACTGCGCAAGGCTCTGGGGGCCACCAACCGCAGCATTCTGTTCCAGTTCTTCCTGGAAGGAATTCTTCTTACGCTGCTGAGTGGAATGATAGGGATGGGGCTTGCCGGCGGTCTGATGGCGCTGCTGCGCACGCAGCCGTCAGCGGGGAATTTTGATCCTCCCAAACTGGTGCCGGCATCGGCGATTCTTGCCATTGGCTGCTTGACGCTGGCGGGCGTGGTTGCCGGACTTTATCCCGCGCGCAAAGCCGCCATGCTGCCGCCGGTGGAAGCGCTGCGGCAAGAGTAAGAGGTCGGCTTAAGACCAAGTTAAGACCTGGGACTCAGCCTATGTTCAGCGACTTGCTTAACGAGGCCTATGGCGCCATGCGGCACAACCGCCGCCGCACCGCCCTCACCATGCTCGGCATGGCTTGGGGCATAGCGACGGTCGTCATGCTGCTCTCTTATGGCAGCGGCTTCGGCCAGGCTTGTGCGAACATCTTTGCCAACTTCGGCACCAAGCTGATGATCCTGGCTCCAGGCCGCAGCTCGATGCAGGCAGGCGGCCAGAAGGCCGGTGAACAAATACGCTTTACTCTCGACGACGTCGACACTCTTACCACCAACATTCCGCAAATCGTTCAGCTCACCCCGGAAGTCGACAAGCAGGCCAACATTCAGTATGAGACCCGGAGCTTTTCATTCAACGTCACCGGGAACTATCCGAACGTTTTTTCGATCCGCGCGCTCAAACTCGCGCTGGGACGCTTCTACAACGGAGAAGACGAGATACAGCACGCTCGCGTTGCCGTCATTGGTTCGGAGGCCAAAGAAAAACTTTTTTCCGGGCGCAGCGCGCTAGGCGAAAGAATCCGCATTGATGGCCTTAGCGTCGAAGTTGTCGGGGTGCTGAGCCCCAAGATGCAGGCAGGCGACGACAATGTTAACCGCATCGTTTACATCCCTTTCACCACCATGAGCGGTGTTAAGGACACGCACTACCTCGACTCCATCTGGTTCAACTACGAGACGCCTGCCTATGAAGATCTGGAACACACCGTGCGATCGGTAATGGCCGTGGAACACAAGTTCAACCCCAGCGACCGGCGCGCCATGTACGTATTCAACCTCATGGAACAGGTCCACCAGTTCGAAATGATTACGCTCGGCCTGAAAATTCTCCTCGGCTTCATCGGCACGCTCACCCTCGGCATCGGCGGCGTAGGCCTCATGAATATCATGCTGGTTTCCGTAACTCAGCGCACCCGCGAGATTGGCGTAGAAAAGGCGCTGGGCGCGCGCCGGAGCCACATCCTGGTGCAATTCCTGGCCGAATCACTGACCATCACTTTCATCGGCGGCGTGCTGGGAGTCATCCTGGCCTACGGCGTGGCGCTTTCCGTCGGAAGACTTACTTTATACAGCGCGATGGCTAAGAACGCCGAAGGCGGCGACATTCGCCTGGTCATTGCTCCGGGCACGCTGATTGTGGCCACGCTGATCCTTGCGGCTGTCGGGCTGGTGAGCGGAATGGTGCCCGCCGTCCGGGCTTCGCGTCTGGATCCGATTGAAGCCCTGCGATACGAATAGCTTCGTCAGCCAAAACAGAATCCTGGTCCCATCGCCTTCCGTGTGGGGACTCGCCTTCCTTTTCTGGAAGAATATTCCCGCTACCCGCAAGACCATGGGGTATCTCTACCCGACTGGAAGCTAGTTGTACATTGACGCCGTTTTCGAAGTCAAAAACGAGATTCCCGATTACACTATTCAGAATGACTCGCACTGATCTTGTTGTTGGACTCATGCTATTCGCTCTTCCTGCATTCGCCCAGAATAGCGAATCCGCGAAGCCACCGTCCGATGCCACGACTTCCGCGGCGGCAAAATCTGCGGAGCCGAAGTCGTCAGAACCAATGAAGAATCCTCTGCCCGCGGATAAATCCGTGCCGCAGACCATCACCGTGAGCGGCCGGACGCTTCACTACACCGCAACTGTCGGTACGATCACGCTGAAAAGCAGGGACGACAAGACTACTGGCGTAGTGATGTACACGGCCTACACCTTGGACGATCCAAAAGGCAAGGACAGCGGTTCGCACCGGCCCGTCACATTCGCGCTCAATGGTGGGCCGGGGGCATCATCCGTCTATTTGAATCTGGGCGCGATCGGGCCGAAGCATCTTGCGTTTGCCAATGAGGGTGACTCGCCCTCGGACCCCGCGACGCTCACAGACAATCCCGGCACCTGGCTCGACTTTACGGACATGGTTTTCATCGACCCGATCGGCACGGGATTTTCGCGCTCCTTGGTGGACGAGGCGGAGACCAAGAAGCTTTTCTATGCGCCGAAGCCGGACATTGAGTATCTGTCGCTCGTGATCTACAAGTGGCTGGCGCAGAACGGTCGCCTGCTGGACAAAAAATATCTGGTGGGAGAGAGCTATGGCGGGTATCGCGGGCCACTGATGACGCACTATCTGCAATCAACGCTTGGCGTTGCCATGAACGGCCTGGTGCTCGTGAGTCCATATCTGAACCCGGAGAAAGGCGATGGCGACCTGTCGCCGATTCCCTGGATGGTCGACCTGCCGTCGATAACCGCCGCGC
>JASICF010000149.1 GCA_030044775.1 Candidatus Sulfotelmatobacter sp.
CGACTCGATTCTGATTCGGTCACCGGCGTCGAGGCGTGCACTGAATTTTCCCGGCATGTCTTCGATCGAGCCGTCGCGGCGAATCACGGATGCTCTTCCGGGAACACCGTTTCCACCGCCGGCTAATCCCCAAGGCGAATACCTCCGTCGTTCGGAGAGCAGCGTGACCTGGGACTCGGTCAGCACCTCGATTTCACGCACAATACCGTCGCCGCCGCGATGCCGTCCGTTTCCGCCGCTCTCGCGGCGCATCGAGTACCGGCGAACGCGCAGCGGATAAGCATATTCCAGCGCCTCGGCTGGGGTGTTCAGCGAATTAGTCATGTGCGTGTGCGCGCCGGAAACGCCGGGCTTGCCCGGCCTTGCGCCCATTCCGCCGGCGATGGTTTCGTAATACGCAAATGGTTTGCCGCTGCGAGGATCAATTCCTCCAATCGTGAGATTGTTCATCGTTCCCGATGCCGCGGCGGGAATTCGATTGGGAAGGGCTCGCGCCAGCGCCCGCAGGAGCACGTCCACGATGCGCTGCGAGGTTTCCACATTGCCGCCGGCAACCGCTGCCGGTGGAAGCGCATTCACAACTGTTCCTGCAGGCGCAATCACCTGGATCGGCCGCATCAATCCGGCTGTTGCTGGGACATCATCGGCCAGAAGGCAACGGAAGACATAAAAGCAGGCGGAATAGGTAATCGCTTCCACCGCATTTACGCTTCCGTCCACTTGAGGATCGCTGCCAGAAAAATCGATTGTGACAGTGTGTCCGGATCCGCTTCGCCGTCGCGGCCCTCGCTCTTCGCCAACTCTTATTTCCACTGCGATTTTTACTGGCCGATCGCTTACGCCGTCGTCATCGAGAAAGTCCTCGGCGCGATACGTGCCCACGGGTACCTGCAGCAGAAATGTGCGCATCAGTTCTTCCGAATAGTCCAGCAACTCGCCTGCCGTTCGGTTGGTGCGCTCGATTCCATAGCGCGCGCAGAGTTCCATAAGACGTTCCGCGCCCGTGTGACAAGCGGCGAGTTGCGCATGCAAGTCGCCTTCCCGCTCTTCCGGCGTGCGTACGTTCGCAAGAAGAAGCTGCAACACGTCACGCTCGACTGCTCCCTCCCGCTGTAACCGCACTGGAGGAATGCGAAATCCTTCCTGATAGATTTCACGACAGAGTCCCATTGATCCCGCATAGGCCCCGCCGACATCGGCGTGATGAGCCCGCGAGGCGACATAAAAGTCCGGTTGATTGCCCTTGGGCGAGCGAACCTTCCCTCTATTTGCGCGGCTTCTTCCCGCATAGACCGGAGATACGAGGGTAATATCCGGCAGATGCGTTCCGCCGGAGAAAGGATCGTTCAACATCACTACGTCGCCCGGGCTCATCGCGCAAGCGGCAATTCCCGCCTGCACCGAGCGAGGCATCGACCCAAGATGCACCGGCATATGGTCGCCCATGGCGATCACCTCGCCGCTGCCATCGAACACGGCACAAGAATAATCCCTACGCTCTTTAATGTTCGGTGAAAAAGCCGTTCGTCGCAGCGCCGCGCCCATCTCTTCGGCGATGGAGTGAAACAGATTTTTGAAAATCTCCAGCTCGATGGGATCGCGCTTCATGGGCGAAGTGTAGTATTTCTCTATTCGTAGCGCAAACTTTCCACCGGATCGAGCTGTGCGGCGCGGGCAGCCGGCACAGTGCCGAAAATTACTCCCACGACCGAAGAAACGACGATCGCGATAATCGCGGAGAGCCCCGAGATCGGGATGCGGTATTCCGTGAGGAAGCGCACTGAATACGGTATAGCCAGCCCAATGACAATCCCGGCGAATCCTCCGATAAGCGAGATAAGAATCGCCTCGGAAAGAAACTGGAAGCGGATCTCGCGGTTAGTTGCTCCCACCGCTTTGCGAATGCCGATTTCGCGGATGCGCGAAGTCACGGTGGCCAGCATGATATTCATGATGCCGATCCCGCTCACGATCAGCGTGACCATCGAAATCAGCAACAAGACCCAGGTTAGGCCAGTGGCGATGCGGTCCGCCATCGACAGCAACGCCGTGAGATTCGATACGTCATAGACCGATTCCGCGCGGTGCCGCGAGTAGAGCACGCGTTTGATTTGTGCCGTCGCGGGAATCACCATGGACGGATCCTCCATGGAGAAGTACAACATTTTGATGTTCGGAATCTCGCTGAAATAGCGGCTCACCGAGAACGGGATGAGCATCGTGTTGTCCACGATCTCTGACTGTCCGAAGGTTTCGACACGCTCTTTGAAAGTTCCGATGATGGTGAAAGGAAGCCCGGTGAGTTTAACGATCTTGCCAACGGCCGCTTGAGGCGTGCCGTAAATCTCGTTGGCCATCTTTTCTGTGATCAAGCCGACTTTGTTGTGTGCCTGGGAATCCTCCTGGTCAAAGAATCGCCCCGAGGGAACCACCAGATTGCGGACACGCTCGTATTCAGGAGAGACTCCAAGGATCGTAATGTCTTTTTCCCGGCCGTTGCCGACGGGAACGCGGTCAGAGAACTGAGTAACCGCAGATGATGCGACGATGCCGGGAACATCCTGCTGCACGGCCTGCAGGTCTTCGATGGTAAGCGGGTCGGGGTTGGAATTGCTGATGTGCGGCGCTCCGCCCAGGTACTCGGCCCAGATTTCATTGGTGCCGATGGCCTGTATCTGACCCAGCACGTACTGGCGGCCGGTCATACCGATGGTGACGACGAGAATAAGGGATGCCGTGCCGATGACCATCCCGAGCGCGGTCAGGATAAATCGGACTTTGTTGCTACAGAAGGTGTCGTAAGCAAAATTGATAATCTCGCCCAAAGCCATTTTGGGCCGAAGGCGTTCGGGCACGAGGGCAGCAGCCATTCCCCTTAGATGCTACGTAGAGCGTGAAGAACGCGCAATAGCGGGGGAATCCCTTCAAAAGAAGCGGACGCCGAACCGCCGCTTGTGGCAGAGTAATGCGATCGAGCTTGGAACCATTACGTGCTCGCCAGTCCAGTGAAAGAAATACAGATCGCCAAATACAAAACGCTGGCGATGTTGATATCGCTTACCGCCGGCGCACTGCTGATACAGGGATACCATCCCTGCGCCGAGGACGCAGAAATCTACGTGCCCGGCATCGAGAAAATTTTAAACCCACAGCTTTTTCCGGCTGGGAACGAGTTCTTCTTGTCGCACGCGCACCTGACTTTCTTCCCGAATCTGGTTGCGTTCTCGCTGCGAATCACTCATCTTCCAATGGAAGTCGGGTTGTTTGCCTGGCAGCTGCTTTCGATTTTTCTGCTCTTATCTGCATGCTGGCAGTTGAGCAGCTTGTGTTTCTTAAGCGCAAGGGCGCGCTGGGCGGGAATCTGCCTGGTCGCGGCATTGTTGACTATCCCCGTGGCCGGAACTGCTCTATACATTAGCGACCAATATTTCAACCCCAGAAACCTCGCCGCATTCGCCGCGGTCTTTGCGGTGGTGCGTACGCTGGAAAAGAAGTACGTGCGCGCGTTTCTTTGGATCGTATTTGCCGCATTGATGCACCCGCTGATGTGGGTATTCCCATTTTCGCTGTGCGTTTTGCTGTGGGCGATGGAAAAGTTCGAAGGCCGCGCACCGGGTTCTAGCGCAGCTGCGCTGGCGGCGTTCCTACTCCCCGCGATCCCGATTGCGCCTTTGCCCTCGCGCGGATATCAGGAAGCCGCCAGATTGCACCCGTATTTCTACATTCAGAATTGGGCCTGGTATGAATTGCTCGGAGCAGTGGCTCCATTGGTGCTGCTGTGGTGGTTTGCACGATGGGCGCGGCAGCGTCGATGGCGCGTCGCGGAACAACTATGCCGCGGCTCCGTGATCTACGGATTTGTTTTTCTGGCCGCCGCGATCGTCTTCGATCTGCCGGCGAGGTTCGAAGTGCTGGCCAGACTTCAGCCTTTGCGCTGCCTACAGCTGCTTTATCTCGTGCTGTTCGTTATGATCGGCGGATGGGCCGGCGAATACGTTTTGCGCGGGCGCGTTTGGCGATGGCTACTCGTCTTTATACCGTTGAGCGTGGGGATGTTCCTCGCGCAACGGTCACTCTTTCCGGACAGCGCGCACATCGAGTGGCCTGGGACCGCGCCCCGAAATCCCTGGGCGCAAGCCTTCCTCTGGATTCGAGACAATACCCCGATCGATACCGTCTTTGCGCTTGATCCTGAATATATGCATGTCGCGGGAGAAGATGAAATCGGATTCCGTTGTCTCACCGAACGCAGCCGTTTGGCAGACTGGGTCAAGGATAATGGTGCGGTCAGCATGTTTCCTGGCCTCGCCGCGGAGTGGTGGGCTCAGGTGGAGGCACAAACTCCATGGACAAATTTTCAACTCCAGGATATGCAGCGACTGCAGAAACAGTATGGCGTGACCTGGGTGGTCGTGCAGCAACCCGGCGTCCACGGCCTCGATTGCGCATTTCAGAATGCCGCGGTCCAAGTCTGCAGGGTTCCTCAAAAATAACTTGCGGCGGTTCCTGGCAAACCGAAACCGATTCGCCTTATGCCCGATTCGGCGCCGAACGTGGGTTATCCGACCGGTCTGCGTAATAGGTAGTGTGGTCGGTCTCGAGCCTCCGGCCCTGTTCGTTGAATCGCGCCAATCGGATCAGTCCCGCCCGTTGCAGCACGAATTGCACTGTGGTGCCCAGAACACCAAAACCATACTTCACACTTCGTGCGAAGTTGATCGATGAGGCTTCCTTGAAGTACTTCGTCGGGCACGACACCTCGCCGATGCGAAACCCGAAATGCACGCACTGCGCGAGGATTTGATTATCGAATATAAAGTCATCGGAGTTTTCGCGTAGAGGCAGTTCGCACAGCACTTTACGGCTAAAAGCGCGATAGCCGGTGTGGTATTCGGAGAGTTTCACACGCAAGAAGAGATTCTCGAACGCCGTCAGCAGCCGATTGGAAACGTACTTGTAAAGCGGCATTCCCCCCAGCAGCGCAGTCCCGCCGATGATGCGTGAGCCCAGCACGACATCGTAAACGTCATACGCGACCATGCTGGCCATCGCCGTTATCAGCCGCGGCGTGTACTGGTAATCGGGGTGAAGCATGATGATGACATCCGCTCCCGCGGCCAGTGCCTCGCGATAACAGGTCTGCTGATTGCGGCCGTAGCCATAATTGCGATCGTGCTGAAAGACGCGCAGATTCACTTTGAGTGACAGGCGCCGCGCCAGTTCCACGGTATGGTCGGAACTGCCGTCATCCACCAGAATTCTCAGGTCGACGAGATCCGGGAGTTCATTCAGCGTGGCCTCCAGCGTTTTCTCGGCGTTGTAAGCGGGCATCACCACCGCAATGCGCTTGCCGTTGATCATGGGCTCAAAATCTCAGGATGCAGCTTTATGATAAATGAGCGACCCGATTCAGAAGTATCATCGCCCTTTCCATGAGATCTCGCGCCGCCAAGTGAGCATCATCGAGCATCGCCATTTGGCGGCTTGCCCCCGGTCCACGGCTGTGAAAAACTAGAGACTCACGAGCGCTGTAGCTTATCGGATCTTCATGCCTGCCGAGCGAACACTGTTTGAGAAAATCTGGGATGCGCATGTGGTTGCCCAGCCAGTTGGCCGGTCGCCGATCCTCTACATCGACCTGCATCTTCTGCATGAAGTCACTTCGCCACAGGCCTTCGATGGCTTGCGCTCGGGCGGAAGAAAAGTTCGTCAGCCGGCGCGCAACCTTGCCACTGTCGATCACAACATTCCCACGGAACCACGCGGTACTCCCATTACCGACCTGATCGCCGCGAAGCAAATCTCGGCGCTGCAGGCAAATTGCAAGGAGTTTGGCATCCGCCTTTTCGATATGGATTCGCCCGAACAGGGCATCGTGCATGTCATCGGTCCTGAACTCGGCCTGACGCAACCGGGTATGACGATCGTCTGCGGGGATAGCCACACCAGCACTCACGGCGCATTCGGCGCGCTCGCCTTCGGCATTGGAACGTCCGAGGTCGAACATGTTCTGGCCACGCAGTGCATCGCCCAGCAGAAGCCCAAGACGATGAAGATCGATGTCCGCGGCCGTTTCCCAGAGGGCGTCACCGCAAAAGATCTGGCGCTTGGAATTATCGGGCAAATCGGGACCGATGGCGCAACCGGTCATGTAATCGAGTACGCCGGCGAAGCGGTGCGCTCGCTCTCCATGGAAGGCCGCATGACTTTATGCAACATGAGCATCGAGGCTGGCGCGCGAGCAGGGATGGTCGCGCCGGATGAAACCACATTTGCCTATGTGCGAGGCCGGCGGTTTACTCCGCACAATGCCGAATGGGAAAAAGCACTTGCACATTGGCGCACCTTGCCGAGCGCTGAAAGCGCGAAATTCGACGAGGTTGTGGAGATCGATGCAGCGCAGCTCTCTCCGTTTGTGACTTGGGGAACGAATCCGGGGATGGTGGCCCCGGTCACGGGACGCATTCCCGAACCGAACGGGATGAAAGAGTCCGACCGGCGCGGCTTCGAACTTGCATTGCAATATATGGGCCTCGAGCCGGGAAAACGTATTCAGGAGATCGGCGTCAACCGGGTCTTTATTGGCTCGTGCACGAACTCGCGGATCGAAGATTTGCGCGCTGCCGCGCGCGTCGCGAAGGGGCATCGCGTGAATCCGAAGGTGAGGGCCATGGTGGTGCCGGGATCGCAGATGGTCAAGAAAGCCGCCGAGCAGGAAGGGCTACACCAGATTTTTTTGGATGCCGGATTCGAGTGGCGGGAGTCGGGGTGCTCAATGTGCCTGGGGATGAATCCGGATATTTTGCGGCCCGGCGAGCGGTGCGCCTCGACGAGCAACCGCAATTTTGAAGGCCGGCAGGGGCGCGGCGGGCGTACGCATCTTGTCAGTCCGATGATGGCGGCGGCGGCGGCAATTGCCGGGCATTTCACGGATATTCGCAACTGGAAGTTCCAATGAAACCATTCACCGTACATCGTGGACGCGTGGCGCCGCTGGATCGGGTGAACATTGATACCGACCAGATCATTCCGAAGCAGTTTCTCAAGCGAATCGAGAAAAGTGGCTTCGGACAGTTTCTGTTTTATGACTGGCGATTTGGGGCCGATGGCAAAAAGAATGTCGATTTTGTCCTGGACCAACCGCGCTACGCAGGGGCAACAATTCTGCTCTCCGGCAAGAACTTTGGCTGCGGGTCTTCGCGCGAACATGCGGTGTGGGCGCTGGCTGATTTCGGATTCCGCGCCGTGATTTCTTCTTCGTTTGCCGACATTTTCGCCAACAATAGTGCCAAGAACGGTTTCCTCACGGTTCGCCTCAGCGACAACGAAATTGCTGAACTGATGAAGCGCGCAACCGAACCCGGCTACGAACTCGCGATCGATCTTGAGCAATGCCGGGTGCGCGATGATCAAGGTTTTGGCGCCAAATTTCCCATCGATGAGTTCGTCCGCCACTGCCTGATAAATGGCTTGGATGATATCGGCTTGACTTTGCAATATGAGTCAGAAATCTCGGATTACGAAGCGCGCCATCCGGTCCCGGCGGCGCTGGATTTCGTCAACCCATAAAACATGAATGAACGAGTGCAAACTGGTAAAGCGAAGTCAAAAGCCGTAAAGATTTGTAAAACATTCTTCCGTAAGCTTGACCTGCGCTTAGCCGCAGTTGATGCTTAATTCTGCGGTTTATCATTAAGTCTGGGCTGTGATGTTGCCCTGATCTGCCGTGGGAGCCATAGCCCAAGGTGGACTGCCCTCTTCGTAACCGGCAGAGATACCGAAACCGACTCAGGCTGGGCACGTCTAATAAGTAGCGGTATGTCAGCCTTAGCTTGATCTAGAAGGTTTTTCGACCAAGACCGAAAATCGCAATGACAATGAATCGCATCACTCTAAAAAACAGCCAGTCCGCGCTGCCCGCTTGGTTGCCTCGCGGAATGGCTGCCGTTCTCATTTTGACTTGTACAGGCTGGTTCGGTTGCGGCGGATACTCCCGGCAAAATGCCCACGCCGAAGGTCCCCATGTGGTTTCGGTCTCGATCGCGAAGGTGCAGAAGCAGGACGTGCCGGTTTACCTGGTCGGCCTCGGCTCGGTCACGGCCTTCTACACGGCCAATATCAAGAGTCGCGTCGATGGCCAGATCATGCGGGTGAACTTTCAAGAAGGTCAGATCGTGCACGAGGGCGATCTGCTGATCGTGATCGATCCGCGGCCGTATCAGGTCCAGCTTGAGCAGATGCAGGCCCAGCTGTTCAAAGATCAGGCTTCCCTGCGCGATGCCAGGTTAAATCTCGACCGCTATACTACCCTGATTCCTTCGGGGAGCATTGCGCAGCAGCAGGTGGATACCCAGAAGTCGCTGGTGGATCAACTGGACGGCCAGGTGCGCACCGACCAGGCGCAGATCGACAACGCCAAGCTGCAGATTGTCTATTGCAACATCACGGCGCCGTTTACCGGCCGGGTCGGCCTGCGGCAAGTCGACCCAGGAAATATCGTCCACGCCACCGATACCAACCCCATGTTGATTCTGACGCAACTGCAGCCCATCGCGGTGATCTTCACGCTTCCCGAAGATGAATTACCTACCGTGGCCCAGCACATGAAAGACGCGACACTGCAGGTGGAAGCTTACAGCCGCGACAATCAGACCAGGCTCGGCACAGGCAAGCTGATGACGATCGACAATCAGATCGATCCGACGACAGGAACCGCAAAGCTGAAAGCCGTATTCGATAATAGAGACAGCCAGCTCTGGCCGAACCAATTCGTAAATGCCGATCTCCTGCTTGAGACGAGAAAAAACAGCACCGTGGTTCCGAGCGCTTCAATTTTGCACGGGCCGCAGGGCGCCTTTGTTTATGCCGTGAATCCGGATAAGACCGTGGAGGCGCGCAACGTCGATATTGCTCTGACTCAGGGCACCGCGACCGTGATAAAAAGCGGGATTAAGCCCGGCGAGGTCGTGGTTACTGACGGGCAGGACAAGCTGCAAACGGGAAGCAGCATCGAGCCGCGCAATCCCGGAGCCGGCAGTGCGACTGCTGAACAAAAAGGCACCGGCAATCTCTCACCTGAGGATACCAGTGCCACATCGTCCTCAGGAAACGCCACTCGATGAGTCCCTCGCGCATATTTATTCTCCGGCCCGTGGCAACCACGTTGCTGATGGTCGGAGTGCTGCTGGTGGGCTGGGTTGCCTTCATGCAACTCCCGGTTTCCGCGCTACCCGAGGTTGATTACCCTACCATTCAGGTGGTCACGTTCTATCCTGGCGCCGACCCCGAGGTGATGGCCTCTTCCGTCACTTCGCCACTGGAACGCCAATTCGGACAAGTTCCCGGGCTCAGCCAAATGACCTCCACCAGTTCATTCGGCAGCTCGGTTATTACTCTGCAGTTTGGACTGGATCAGAATATCGACGTGGAGGAGCAGCAGGTGCAGGCAGCGGTTAACGCGGCCGCGACTTATCTGCCCGCCGATCTGCCTAATCCCCCCATCTACAACAAGGTGAATCCCGCGGATGCGCCTATTCTCACTTTGGCCATGAGCTCGGATTCTCTTCCGCTGTCAAAAGTTGAGGATTTGGCCGACACCGCTCTCGCGCAGAAAATTTCCCAGCTCCCAGGGGTGGGACTGGTCTCGATCAGCGGCGGACAGAAGCCGGCGGTGCGTGTTCAAGTGAATCCGACTTCGTTGGCTTCTTTTGGATTAAGCCTCGAAGATGTGCGCACCGCACTTGCCGAGGCCAATGTCGATCAGGCTAAGGGCGTGATCGACGGCGCACGGCAGTCCTACACGCTGGGAGATAACGACCAGCTATTCACCGCGGCTCAATACAAGCCCATCGTGGTCGCGTATCGCAACGGGGCGCCGGTTCGCCTCAGCGACGTCGCCAACGTGATCGACGGCACCGAAAACAATCTCCTCGCCGCCTGGATGAATACAACACCGGCGGTTATCGTGAACATCCAGCGGCAGCCGGGCGCGAACATCATCAGCGTCGTCGATCGCATCAAGAAACTGCTCCCGCAGTTGCAGGGATCGCTGCCATCGGCCGTCCGGGTGCAGATTCTCACCGACCGGACCACTACCATCCGCGCCTCGGTGAAGGACGTTGAGTTCGAGCTGGCCCTGACTATCGTGCTGGTCGTCGTCGTTATTTTCTTCTTCTTGCGAAGTCTGCGAGCCACCTTCATTCCCAGCGTGGCTGTGCCACTCTCCATTGTGGGAACCTTCGGCGTGATGTATCTGCTCGGGTATAGCCTGAACAATCTCACCCTCATGGCATTAACCATTTCGACCGGTTTCGTGGTCGACGATGCCATCGTGATGATCGAGAACATCGACCGTTTTCTGGAAGCGGGAGATTCTCCGCTCGATGCGGCGCTGAAAGGTTCAGGACAGATCGGGTTCACGATTGTCTCGCTTACGGTTTCGCTGATTGCCGTGCTCATTCCCCTGTTGTTCATGGGTGACATTGTCGGCCGGCTCTTTCGCGAGTTCGCGGTTACGCTGGCCGTAACCATCCTTGTCTCCGCTGGAGTTTCGCTCAGCCTGACGCCCATGATGTGCGCCAAACTGCTCCGGCACCGCAAACCGGGCGAGGAAGGCCGTTTCTACCGAACGACGGAAGATTTCTACAGTCGCGTCATCGCCTTCTACGGCCGCACCGTTAAGTGGGTCCTCAAACATCAGACGGCAACTCTTCTGGTCACTTTCGGAACGCTCGTGCTCACGCTTGTGCTTTATGTAATCGTGCCGAAGGGCTTTTTCCCGGTGCAGGATACGGGCGTCATTCTCGGCATTTCGCAAGCGCCTGACGATGTTTCGTTCGACGCAATGTCGCGCCGTCAGCAGGAATTGGCGAGGGTCATTCTCAAAGACAAAGATGTTGAGAGCCTGTCTTCTTTCATCGGCGTCGATGGAACGAATACCACTCCCAACAGCGGACGCATTCAGATCAATCTGAAGCCGCGCGATGAGCGCAGCGACGACGCATCCGCAATCATCCGCCGCTTGCAGCCCGAGATTGCCAAGGTCGGGGGCATCACGCTCTACATGCAGCCGGTGCAGGATTTAACCGTCGAAGACCGGGTAAGCCGCACCCAGTTCCAGTATTCCATCGAAGACGCCGATGCCCACGAATTGGCGCAATGGACCCCCAGGCTGGTCGAGAAGATGCGCGCTTCTCCCGTGTTGCGCGATGTGGCCACCGACGAGCTCAATGGTGGGCTCAAGACCTTCATCAGCATCGACCGCGATACTGCCTCGCGCCTCGGCATACTTCCCCAGGCAATCGATAACACGCTGTATGACGCCTTCGGCCAGCGGCTGGTCTCCACCATCTTCACGCAACTCAATCAATACCACGTGGTGCTTGAGGTGCTGCCCAGCTTCGCTAGCACGCCCCAAGCCATGGATGACGTTTACATTCGTCCCGCGAGCGCCATGCCGAACGCCGGAGCGCCCACGGCTAATGCCCCGATTTCGACCACCAGCGGGAACCCGGTTCCGCTTTCCGCGTTCACGCATCTGCAGTCGACCAGCGCTCCGCTGGCGGTCAACCACCAGGGACAGTTCCCGGTGGTGACGTTGTCGTTCAATCTTGCGCCGGGAGCTTCACTCGGTCAGGCCACTGCGGCAATCCAGCAGGCAGAGAAAGAAATTCAGCTTCCGCCAAGTATTCATGCGGCTTTTCAGGGAACGGCGGCAGCCTTTCAGAATTCACTCTCCACCGAACCCTTCTTGATCTTGGCCGCGATCATCACGGTGTATATCGTGCTCGGAGTTTTGTACGAAAGTTACATTCATCCCATCACTATTCTTTCGACTCTGCCTTCGGCGGGCGTGGGCGCGATTTTGGCTTTGATGCTCACGGGAAACGATCTCACCGTGGTTGCTCTGATCGGAATCATTCTGCTGATCGGCATCGTGAAAAAGAACGCAATCATGATGATCGACTTCGCCCTCGAAGCTGAGCGCGATGAGCACAAACCTCCGGAGGAGGCCATTTATCAAGCATGTTTGCTTCGCTTCCGCCCGATCATGATGACCACCATGGCCGCGCTGCTTGGCGGCTTGCCGCTCGCATTGGGATCGGGTACGGGCGCGGAGCTGCGCCGGCCGCTGGGCATAACGATTGTCGGAGGCTTGATTCTGAGCCAGTTGTTGACTCTGTACACGACGCCGGTAGTTTACTTGTGGTTCGATCGATTAGCGACAAAGTTTGCGAAGTACAACATCGGGAACCCGATCCCGCATGAGATGCCTGCGGATTAGCGGAGAACGTATGACAAGGACTCCTGTAGCGAAACGAATCAGTCCCATGCTGGCCACCGACAATATGGAAAAGACCATTTCGTTTTACCAGGAAGTACTTGGCTTTGTGCCAACAATCAAGTCGCCGGAGTACTCGATTGTTGAACGCGACGGACAAACGATCCACTTCCAGAAGGCAGCATCCGAGGAAGTCATGAAGTCCGTCCGAGGCCATACTGAGATCTACATCGAAGTTGCCGGCATTCACATTATCTGGAAGCACGTAGAGAGCCTTAGAAATCGGTACAGAATCCGGGAGCTGTTCAACAGGGAATACGGCATGACCGAGTTCCACATTGAAGATCCGAATGGGTGCCTCGTGTTCGTGGGCGAGCCGACGTCAAAGGGAAATTGACGCCATTCGATCCAATTGGAACCGGCCTAAAGATGCAGTTGTTTAGCGGGCTTGCTCGCGTTGAAGGCAAGCTCCGATGCGAATCTGAATGAGCATTTCGGCTCCATTTATCCGGCGACCGATTGGCACGTCGCTGCTGGCAGCGGCGCTGCTGCTCTCGGGCATCCTTGCCTTTAACTACCTGCCGGTGGCGTCGCTGCCGCGCGTCGATTTCCCTGTGATTCAAGTGAGCGCGCAACTCCCGGGAGCAGATCCACAGACAATGGCTTCGGCGGTGGCGACCCCGCTGGAACGCCAGTTCGGCCGCATCTCCGCTATCAATCAGATGACTTCGACGAGCCAACTCGGCTCGACCAGCATTGTTCTGCAATTCGATTTGAACCGTAACATCGACGCCGCCAGCCGCGACGTGCAGGCGGCTATCAATGCGTCGCGCAGCCAATTGCCGCCCAATCTCCCCAGCAATCCGCAATATTGGAAGGCCAATCCGTCGGAAGCGCCGATCATGATTCTGGATCTGACTTCGGACACGCAAACTGTGGCGCAGATGTACGACGCAGCCGATTCCATTCTGTCGCAGAAGCTTTCGCAAGTGAGCGGGGTTGGCCAGGTGGAGGTAGGCGGCGCCGCGCAGCCGGCGGTGCGAGCCGAAGTGAATCCAATGCTGCTCAACAAACTCGGCGTAGGGCTCGATACAGTGCGCAACGCTCTAAACCTTGCCAATTCCAATCAGGCCAAGGGGCAACTGAGTCTGGGAAGCAAGACCTGGATGCTTGACGACAATGATCAGCTTTTTACGGCCGATCAGTACCGGCCGTTGATTGTCGCCTACCGCAATGGCGCGCCGGTTCGGCTTTCCGACGTAGCCGAGGTCGAAGATTCCGTTGTCGATGTGCGCAACATCGGCTTGGCCAACGGCAAACCCAGCGTACTGATCATTATTTTCCGGCAGCCTGGAGCGAACATCATCGAGACCGTCGACCGCGTGATTTCGCTTCTGCCTTATCTGCAGTCTTCGATTTCTCCGGCCATTCACATCTCCATCGCTCTTGACCGCACCGTAACGGTTCGAGCTTCGGTGAAAGATATTGAGTTCACGCTGATCGTCTCGGTGATTCTCGTCATTCTCGTAGTTTTCGCTTTTCTACGGACGGTGCGGGCCACGATTATTCCGAGCATCGCAGTTCCACTGTCGCTGGTTGGAACTTTTGGCGTGATGTATGTGCTGGGCTATAGCCTGGACAATTTATCCTTGATGGCCCTCGCGATCTCTACCGGATTCGTGGTCGATGACGCGATCGTGGTCCTCGAAAACATCACGCGTTATGTCGAGCAGGGAATGGATGCGGTACGTGCAGCGTTTAAAGGAGCTGCGGAGATTGGATTTACCGTGGTCTCCATGAGCCTCTCGCTGATCGCTGTCTTTATTCCGTTATTGCTGATGGGAGGCATTGTCGGCCGTCTGTTTCGCGAGTTCGCCATCACGTTGAGCATCGCGATTGTGATTTCACTGCTGGTATCGCTGACCACAACTCCCACAATGTGCGCAAAGTTCCTGCGTCCAGCCGCTGACGATTCCCATAACCGCTTCTATCGCGCCAGTGAGGCGGTTTTCGATTGGATGTTGGGCAGCTATCGCCGGGCTTTGCGCGTGGCTTTGAAGCACAGCTTCATCATGTTGTGCTTAACCATAGCCGTTGCCGTTTTCAGCGTCTTTCTTTACATCAAGGTTCCTAAGGGATTTTTCCCGCAGCAGGATACATCGCGCATCGGCGGTTCAGTGCAGGCCGCGCAGGACATTTCCTTCCAAGCGATGCGCCACAAAATGGAGCGCTATGTCTCCATTGTGATGACCGATCCGGCGGTAAGCTCCGTGGTAGGTTTTGCGGGCGGAAACACAGTTTCAAACCAGGGGCGTTTTTTCATTATGCTCAAGCCGCTCGAGGACCGCACCTCGTGCGCTGGACTGCACTTCTGGGACTTCTGCCCACGGGTTTCTGCTGACGAGGTGCTCAACCGCCTGCGGGACAAGCTCGAGGTAGTCCCCGGCGCGACATTGTATTTGCAGTCCTATCAGGATCTGACGATCGGCGGCCGGCGCAGCAACGCGCAATATCAATACACCCTCGAAGACCAGGATCTGAACGAGTTGAACAACTGGGGACCAAGGCTGCTGGAAAAACTGCGCGTGTTGCCGGAGTTGCGCGATGTGAACACCGATCAGCAGGATCAGGGCCTGGAGGCAAAACTGGTCATTGACCGCGATACGGCAAGCCGCCTCGGCGTCGCGGCGCAGGACATCGACAACGCGCTCTACGACGCTTTCGGGCAGCGCCAGGTCTCCACCATGTACGAGCCGCTGAACCAATATCACGTGGTCATGGAAGTGGCGCCGCAATTCCAGCAAACCACCGAGGCGCTGCAAAATATTTATCTGCGCTCTGCGAGCGGCGCGCCTATACCTCTGGCCGCGTTCACGCACTATGAGCCTTCGAATATCGCTCTTGCCGTAAACCACCAAAGCCAGTTTCCTGCGGTTACCATCTCATTCAATCTGGCGCCCGGAACGTCTCTGGGCCAGGCAACCATGGCCATCGAGAAGGCGCAGCGCTCCATTGATTTTCCATCCACCATCTCCGCCAGTTTTCAAGGCACCGCGGCAGCGTTCATGGATTCGCTTTCGAGCGAGCTGATTCTGATCATTACCGCGCTGATCGCGGTCTACATTGTCTTGGGAATGCTCTACGAGAGCTATATTCACCCCATTACGATTCTTTCGACCCTGCCCTCGGCGGGCGTTGGCGCACTGCTGGCTCTGATGCTGACGCACAATGAACTCAACGTGATCGGGACGATCGGAATCATTCTGCTCATCGGCCTGGTCAAAAAAAACGCAATTATGATGATCGATGTGGCTCTGGATGTGGAACGCACGCAGGGGAAGAAGCCGGTGGATGCGATTTACGACGCCTGCCTGCTGCGCTTCCGCCCCATTATGATGACCACGATGGCGGCTTTGCTGGGAGGTTTACCGCTGGCTCTCGGCCGAGGCACCGGATCGGAGCTACACCGTCCTCTGGGCATCACTATCGTCGGAGGATTGATCGTTAGCCAGGCTCTCACCTTGTTTACCACGCCGGTCGTTTACGTTTATCTTGACCGCCTGCGCATGTTCCTGCGCGGTGGCCAGGAAGCTTCTCCGGCAGAGAGTCATGCGGGGACAGTCACACCAAGTCCCGCCCATTGACCCGCCCGTCCTGGAATCCTGCTAAGATTAAAAATCCTCTGTATGGCAACGGTCTCGAATCGGTTCCAGTCGCGCGTGCAACCTGCGGTTATGGGCAAAGCATCGCAGCACGCAAGGTGGGATTTTCCATGGCATCTCAGTATGATGGGTCTTCACCGGTGTCGCGTCGCATAGGCCGTTTCTTTTAATTTCTTTCAGGAGTTAGGAATGCTTCAAAAGGCTTTGGCGCTAATGTTCGCCTCGGCGGGCATCGCCGCTTGCGTTGGATGCAGCACGCAGAGTCACTACTTGTTCGCAGCTCTTCCATCTGTAAACGAGGTCGCCGTTTATCGCGAAGATCCTATTGCCGGCGTGCTCACGCAGATCACCGGCAGTCCTTACAGCGTGGGCGATGGCGCCCACTCGCTGGTCATTCATCCTTCTGGAAAGTACTTGTACGTCGCCAATCCCGGGCAGGATGAAAATGACGTCTCCCTGTTTACCATTGCTGGAAACGGTGTGTTAACCGAGGTTTTCCCCCGCGCAACCGTCGCTCCCCTGGGGAATGCTCCGGAACTTCTGGTCATGGATCCAAGCGGCGATTATCTGTACGTAATGAACTCCGCCTCGGAAAACATTACGGTTTTTTCCGTCAATTCGACGACTGGCGTGCTCACCCAAATTGATGGATCCCCATTTCCGGTAGGGCTGGCGCCCCTCAATATGGAGTTGACCCCTTCGGGAAAATTTCTTTTCGTTTCAGCCGCGAGCGAGCCCAACGGATTAATCGAAGGCTTCAGTGTGAGCTCCGGAAAGCTCCAATTCTCCAGCCTCACCAGCACCCAGGGACTGAATCCCTACGGGCTGGTCATCGATCCCGCCGGCAAATACCTGTACGCCGCGAATACTTCATCCAATTCGATCACCATCTTTTCCATCGGTTCGAACGGCGCGCTGACCCAAATCGCGGGATCTCCTCTGGCCGATATCTACAACGGCCCTGTCGCCATGATGATGGACCCGAAGGGACAATTCCTTTACGTGGCCAACCAGTCATCGAACAATCTTGCGGTCTACACACTAACGTCATCGAGCGCATTACCGGTTGGCCTGACGACCTCCACCACTACGTTTGCCTTCACAACCGAAAGCGACCCCACTGTGATCGCCTTCGACCCGAACGGAGGCCATCTGTTTGTTGGCAGCCAGGGCTCCTCACCCGGAATTCAGTCGTTTCAGGTTACCAGCGGCAACTTGAACCCGATCTATACCTATAAAGTGGCGAACTCGGCAACGTCGATCGCAGTTAGTCCGTAGCGAGTTGTCGGTCCCCGAACGCGGATAATTTGACGGCCCGGTGACAACTGTAGCTAGCAGGTTTACGACAATACTGACTTCGGCAGCCGTCCCTTGCGGCTTTGCAACTAAACTCGGGGCGTACGCAATAAGGTCCTAGTTAGTTGGCGAGTAGAGCCCGTGCCGAGACTAGGTTCAGGATACGAAATCCATGAGGATTGCCAGCGCGGCCAGCGCCTTTCCCAAGCATTACTACTCGCAGAAATTTCTTCTTGAGCGTCTGCGAGACTATTGGGGAGATCGGCTCCGGAACCCCCAATTGCTGGCACGCCTGCATCGCAATGTGACCGTCGATGGTCGTTACCTTGCGATCCCCACCGAGGAATATCCCGCCATCAAGACCTGGGGCGAGGCCAACGACATCTGGATCAAAGTCGCGCAGGAATTGGGCGAGCGCGCGCTCTGCCTGGCGCTTCACCATTCCAGGATTCAGCCTTCCGAGGTCGGCGCCTTATTTTTCACCACCGTTACCGGAGTCGCCAGCCCTTCGATCGATGCGATGCTGATCAATCGCATGAAGCTTCCTGCCAACATTCGCCGCACTCCGATTTTTGGTTTGGGATGTGTAGCCGGAGCCGCCGGAATCGCGCGGGCTGCGGATTACGTTCGTGCGTATCCCTCCCAGGCGGCAGCGTTGGTTTCGGTTGAACTCTGTTCCCTCACGCTTCAACGCGAAGATCTATCTGTTGCCAATCTGATTTCATCGGGCCTATTCGCTGATGGTGCAGCCGCCGTGGTCGTCACCGGCGAAGGCTTAGAATCCAGAGAGCGCGAAATCAGCGGCCCGAGAATTCTTGCGACGCGCTCGATTTTCTATCCCGACACAGAAGATATGATGGGCTGGAATGTTTCTGAGAAGGGATTTCGGATCGTGCTCTCGACCGAGGTTCCGAATCTGATCCGCGAAAATCTTGGGCGCGATGTGGATGCGTTTCTCGCCGACAACGGATACTCGCGCCGCGATCTCAAGAATTATGTTCTGCACACTGGCGGGCCAAAAGTATTGCAGGCCTCGGAGGCAGCGTTAGGGTTGCATAACGGGGAACTCGATGCTTCCTGGGCATCACTGCGCAAAGTAGGTAATCTTTCTTCTGCCTCGGTGCTGGTAGTGCTGGAGGACGTCATGAAGAACCGGCGTCCAGAGCCCGGCACTCTGGGTTTGCTGGCGGCCATGGGGCCCGGTTTTTGCTCGGAACTGTTGCTTCTCGAGTGGTGAATGCCTTGCAGAACTCTGCGGATGTATTTGTGATCGGCGGTGGTCCCGCCGGATTGGCGGCAGCGATTGCTGCCCGGCAACAGGGATTTCGTGTAGTGGTGGCCGATGGCGCCGCCCCGCCGATTGATAAGGCCTGCGGCGAAGCGCTGATGCCGGACGCGATTGCTGCGCTGGAACGCCTAGGTGTCAAGGTGCCTGCTTCCGATACTTGCCGGCTCAATGGCGTGCGATTCCTGAGTTCCTCTTTATCCGCGGAAGCCGATTTTCCTTCCGGACTGTTTGGCCTCTCGATTCGCCGGACGGCATTGCATCGCTCGCTGGCGGAGCGTGCCGAATCGCTGGGCGTGGACTTACTCTGGAAGCAGGTGGTCACTGGTATCGCAAAGAACAGAGTCTGTTTTGTCGACCGCGAGGTCCCCGCGAAATGGATTATCGGCGCAGACGGCGCAAACTCCCGGGTGCGCCGCTGGGCGAATCTCGATCGGCTCGCCCACTCGCGCTTGCGTTATGCGTTTCGCAGGCATTACCGTGTCGAACCGTGGACGGATCGGCTTGAAGTTTATTGGGGAAAACACAGCCAGGCATATGCGACAGCGTCCGGGTCCGATCAAGTTTGCGTCGCCGTAGCTTCGCGCAATCCGCAACGCCGATTGGAGGAATCTTTGCGTGAGTTCCCCGAGCTTTACGAACGCCTTCGCGGGGCAGAGGCTGTTTCCGCGGAGCGCGGAGCCATCTCGGCCAATCGTAGACTCAAGCGTGTGCATCGTGGAAATATTGCGCTCATCGGCGATGCTTCCGGCACAGTGGACGCGATAACCGGCGAAGGCATCGATCTTTCTTTTTGCCAGGCGATCGAGTTGGCGAAGTGCCTTCGCAGGAGCGACCTCGCGCATTATCCAGCCGCGCATCGGCGCTTGTCTGTGCGGCCTTTGTTCATGGCGCGCCTGATGCTTTTACAGGCCGGCCGGCCGGCCTTTCAGAGACGCACCCTGCGGGTACTGCGCAGGCGTCCCGAGATTTTTCGCAGATTACTCGCGTTTCATGTGGGAAAGCTGTCACCTGTCGATCTTGCCCTCAATGGCCTCAATCTGGGATGGGGATTACTCACTGCCTAAGTCGAAGATGAAACCCGCCCGCCGCGCCCTGTTGCAGAGGGGGTTTCCGGTGGCGGCGTTGCTTTGCACGCTCGCGACTAGCCCCTGCCCTGCCCAGCAACGCGATAATGAGAAAGCCGGGGAAAAAGGCAACCAGAAACCACTCGTCCTGCAGTTCGATCCGCTGCATACATCCATAACGTTCACGCTTGGAGACGTGTTACATACGGTTCGCGGAACATTTCGGGCAAACCCCGGTTCTCTGAACTTCGATCCCGCCTCCGGGAACCTCTCCGGCGAAATTGTTGTGGATGCGAGAAGTGGCCAGAGCGGCAACGGCATGCGAGACCGGAAAATGCACCGCGAGATTCTGGAGAGCGAGCACTTCCCGGAAATTACTTTCCGTCCCGATCGCATCGATGGAACAGTCTCGCTTCTGGGCAAGTCTTCCGTCCGCCTGCACGGAATTTTCTCCATTCACGGCGACGATCACGAACTGACTATTCCCGCTCAGGTAGAAATGTTTTCCGACCATTGGTCGGCTGAGCTGCATTTTTCGATTCCCTATGTGCGATGGGGAATGAAAAATCCCAGCACGCTGTTCTTGCGCGTGAACGAATCGGTGGATATCAATATGAACGCCGCCGGAACCATCACCCGGCCTTAGCCGATAAAGAGAAATGCCGGCTGCCGAGGCAGCCGCCAAGGCAGAAAAGCACAGCTGAAATGACCCTGTTTCGAAGTCCTCTAAAACCCACCCAGGGGAGAAATTCCCTTGCCTTCGACACATTCGTAGCACCGCCCGGCCGATAGGTTCTTAAACTCTTCTGTTCTTCCGCTCGGCCACTGAATCACGGCGCTCTCCAGCCGCTCACTTTTCCCCAAACCAAACGTTACCGGCAATTCCGATTGCGACAGATAGCTCGATCCGCTCTTCACCATGCGCAACTGCGTCATTCCTCCGGCGACGATGCGCACCAAAGCACCGATCGCATCGCGATTCGATTTGGTCCCGACCAGCCGAAAGCGGATGCTTCGGTTCCCCTCCAACTGATCGTTCCGGTACAAATATGCTGGACCGTTGTTTGTCGTCAGCAGCAAGTCGAGGTCGCCATCGCGATCGAAATCGCCGTAGGCGAGGCCACGTCCAACTTTCGGCTGGTCGAAGCCGGCATTCAATTCCGCAGCCACATCCCGAAATCGCACATTCCTGTCATTGAGAAACAACTGCGGCGGCTGAGCATAGCCTACATTGCCGCGAATGTTGCGCACTGTTTCGTCAATATGCCCATTTGCTACAGCCAGATCGAGCCATCCATCGAGGTTCGCATCGAGAAAGACGCAGCCGAACCCAAGCGTGTTTTTCGACGCCAGACCCACCCCTGTCCGCGCCGCAACATCCTGGTAATTCTTTCCGTCGTATTCGTAGAGTCCGGTCATTTCATTATCGAAATTCGTAATCGCTACGCCGGCGTGCCCGGAATTTGCGAAGTCCGCCACATCGATACCCATGCCCGCGCGCGCCCGGCCGTCGTTACTAAAAGCAAGTCCAGCTTCGACTGCGGCGTCTTTGAACGTTCCGTTTCCCTGGTTCCGATACATTTTGTTCGGCTGCGTGTCATTCGCCACCAATATGTCGATCCAGCCATCACCATCATCATCCAGCATCGCAACTCCCAGCGATTTCGAACTGCTGTCAAAAATTCCGCTCTGCGCCGTTACATCCTCAAATGTCCCATTTCCACGATTGTGAAATAGCCAGCAGGTATCGCCGCGATATGCCTCAGGCGTGCAATATGATTTGTGCCGGCCATCGAGACTGCAAAAAACATCGCGCTCCGGCGACCACTTCACGTAGTTGCAGACGAAGAGATCGAGCAATCCATCGCGATCATAGTCAAACCAAAGAGCCGAGGTGCTGAATGCGGATCGTTTGCCGAGGCCGCTGCGGTCGGTTACGTCAGCAAACGTTCCCTTGCCCGTGTTGTGGAACAAACGATTCTGTCCGACGCAAGTGACGAGAATGTCAGGAAAACCGTCGTTGTCGTAGTCGCCCACGGCCACGCCCATGCCGTACATTTCAATATCCAGTCCGGCGTGCGCGGTCACGTCGCGAAACGTGCCGTCACGGTTATTGCGGTAGAGTCGCAAGGTCGAGCGCTGCCGCTTGTGGCCGGACCAATCCATTCCGTTGATCAAAAGAATGTCCTGCCAGCCATCCTGGTCATAATCGATAAAAGCGCAGCCCGATCCCAATGTTTCCGGGAGCAATTTTCCGCCATAAGCTCCGCTGTTGTGTTGAAAAGAAATTCCAGCGCTGGAAGTTACATCCGCGAAACGGAATCCCGATGAAGTCGTCCCGCCCGCTTCTGCCAATCCAGGCAATGCAGGCAACCGAGAGAGCGACGCCAGGCCCGCCATTCCGCGCAGAAACGATCTGCGATTCACCGAACGTTCACCAGCCCGGCGCGAATGGCGTAGACTACCAGCTCGGCAGTCTTGTGAATGCCGAGCGCATTCATAATATTCGCGCGGTGAACCGCAACCGTGTTGGCGCTTAGATCGAGTGTCGTGGCAATTTCCTTGTTCGACTTGCCGTCAACAATCATGCGAAGAACTTCGAGTTCGCGGGGCGTGAGCCCGCTGCTGCGCTCGCCTTTCAGCGTAGTGGGCGATTCCACTTGAGGATCGAAAACCGTTTCTCCCGCCGCCACGCGCCGCACGGCTGACCCTAATTCCAGATTCATTGCATTCTTCAGAATGTAGCCCTTGGCGCCGGCGTCGATCGCCTGCCGCACCCACGTGCTTTCCGAATGCATGCTCAGCATCAGCACCGCGGTCTCGGGCAAGTCCCAAAGGATCTGTCGCGTTGCATCCAGCCCGTTCATCTTTGGCAGGGCGCAGTCCATGACCACCACTTGCGGTTTGAGTTTGCGCGCCAGCTTGATCGCCTCTTCGCCGTCGCTCGCTTCGCCTACCACAGCCATGTCGGGCTCATCCTCCAGCATTCGGCGAAAACCGCGCCGCACCAGGCTGTGATCATCCACCAGCAGCACTCTAATTTGTTCCGCCATGGAGGCTTCGCTTTTCAGCTTTTTTCCTTTTCCCCGGGTTCAACATTTACGCGTGCCACGCTCAAATGCACTCGCGTTCCACCTTCAACTGGAGTCGAGAACACGATCTGCCCACCCAGCAGTTCCGCACGCTCGCGCATCGCCACTAAACCGATTCCCTGTTTTGCCGGCCTTGCGCTGAATCCCACGCCGTGATCTTCCACTTCCAATTCCAATGTCGTCGGCAGGAACCGCAGACGTACCCACGCCTGCTTCGTTTCGGCATGCCGCGCCACATTATTCAGCGCTTCCTGCAGAACGCGGTAAATTTGCACCGACGCGCTTCCGCTTACGTCGAACGGCGCACCCCGCTTCTCATAGGATATGGCAATTCCACTCTGCCTTTCCATCGTCGGAACGTACCAGTCAATAGTGGCGAGGATTCCCGCTTCATCCAGCATGACGGGATGCAGCGCCTGCGACAGGCTGCGCACCCGTTCGAGCGTTTCCTGCGCAATCTCGCGGACTTCTTGCAGTTCGCCTCGCAAAGGCGATCCCTCCGGTGCGTGCGTCCCGGCGCGGCCAATCATCGAACCGATGGCCGTTAGAATCTGCCCAAACTCGTCATGCAGTTCGCGCGAAATGTAGCGCAAGGTCGATTCCTGGGTCGCGATCAGCTTCTGCGCCAGTTCGCTGCGCCGTTGGGAGAGCTCACTGATCTGCGCGAATAGCCGGCGGTTCCACCGGATCATGGAGACTCCGGTCAGCAGAATCGCCACCAAGGTGGCGCCGAGAAATAAATAGACCTGCAATTGCACCCGATCGTAAATCTGAACGATGCGCTGGGCCGCGTCATTTTCGTTTTCGCTGTTTCGCACCAGCAAACGCGACACCGTCGTGCTCAACGCTGCCTGCCGCGCCTGGAGCGAAAGCTGAATCTGCGCCCGCGCCTCTTTTTCCTCACCTTCACCCGCCAGCGCAAACACCCGGTCGGCAGCGTCCCAGAACTGCCCGAGCGAACTGCTAAGCTCGGCACTCTGCTCGCGCGTGCGGCCCATAGGAGCCAGGGACGCTTCGAGGCGCATGGCGTCGTCGAGGTCGGTGCGGATACGCTGAAACTGCGCCGACCATGCCGTCAGTGGATAAGGCTCGTCGTTGTCGATCATATCCCGCATGGCGACGGCCAGAAGATTCAGATCGTTCTCAATGCGCAGCAACTGCAGCGAGTCTTTCCGGTTGCGATCGATCATGCCGGATTGCAGTTGCCGCAGTCCTTTGACTTGCCACGTAATATAAACGGAATAGCCAACCACGGCCGCCAGGGTGACGATCAGGCCGAGCAGGAGCCCGAGCGTTGGAGAGCGTTTCGCCGGATGCGTGCGCGCCACCTCCAGAGCATACAATGCCGTCCCGAACGTGTCACAATGCGACAGCCGCGGGCGGGGTGGAGCGGTAATGGCGATAGTAATAATGAAGCGGATAACTAATTTGGGAGTCCAATAGAGATTGAGTTCCCAAGCTACAGAACCGAAAGGCGCGAAAGTCCAAAGACTCAAAGCCGTTTTGCCTGAAGTCTGGAAGTTGATGCGTCCGCGACGCGGTGTCTTGCTGATCGGCTTCGTTTTGATGGTCATCAACCGGCTGGCAGGATTCGTGCTTCCGTATTCTTCCAAATTTTTGATCGATGACGTCGTTGGCAAGCGTCACATTGCGTTACTGCGGCCGCTCGTCACAGCGGTTCTGATCGCAACACTCATTCAAGGGGTGACGTCATTTTCGCTGACCCAGCTGCTGTCGAAGGCTGCGCAGCGGCTCATCGCCGATCTTCGCCAGCAGGTACAGAGACACATCAGCCGCTTGCCGGTTTCTTTTTACGATGCCAATAAAACCGGGGCGCTCGTGTCTCGCATCATGAGCGACGTTGAAGGCGTCCGCAACCTTCTGGGTACGGGGCTGGTCGATTTTGCGGGAGGACTTGTTGCCGCAGCGATTGCACTGGTTCTGCTGCTTCACATCAGCACGCCGCTCACTTTGATTGCGGTCGGATCACTGGCATGCTTTGCGCTTAGCCTGAATAAAGCCTTCGCGACGATCCGGCCGATCTTTCGCGAGCGTGGAAAAATCAACGCTGAAGTGACCGGTCGGCTTACTGAATCGCTCGGCGGCGTCCGCGTGATCAAGGGGTACCACGCCGAAGAGCGCGAAGAGGGTGTTTTTTCCGCCGGTGTGCTGCGCCTTTTGAACAATGTGATGCGCACTCTGACTGCGACTTCGCTGATGAGTCTTTCGGCGAGCGTGCTGCTCGGTGTTGTCGGAGCGGCGACCATGTACGTGGGCGGGCGCCAGATGACCGCGCACACTCTGAGCACTGGCGACTATTTTTCATTCAACTTTCTGCTGGTGTTTCTGGTCGCGCCCATCATGCAGGTCGTGCAAATCGGCACCCAGCTTACCGAGGCCCTGGCCGGACTCGAACGAACGCAGGAAATCATGCACGAGCGTCCGGAGGATCAGGACCCGAATCGTTCAAAAATTCTGCCCGATATTATGGGCCGGATCGAATTCGATAACGTCAGTTTCAGCTACGACGGCACTCACAATGTATTGCGCGATATTTCATTTCTCTCTCAACCCGGCACCGTGACCGCTTTGGTCGGCTCTTCAGGATCCGGCAAGTCCACCACGATCGGCCTCATCTCGGCTTTCTATGTTCCCAATCGCGGCCGCGTTCTCGTCGATGAAACCGATTTGAGCACGGTCCGCCTGGATTCTTACCGTACGCGGCTGGGAGTTGTGCTGCAGGAATCGTTTCTCTTCGACGGCACCATTCGTGAGAATGTCGCCTTTTCACGCCCCGATGCCAGCGAAGGGGAAATCCTGCGCGCGTGCCGGATCGCGCGAGTCGACGAGTTCGCGGAATCCTTCACCGAGAAATACGACACGGTGGTCGGCGAACGCGGTGTAAAGCTTTCCGGTGGCCAGCGGCAGCGAATTTCCATTGCCCGGGCAATTCTCGCTGAGCCACGCATCCTCATTCTCGATGAAGCAACCTCGAGTCTCGACTCTGAATCGGAGCAAATGATCCAGCAAGGTCTTTCTTTTCTCATGCAGGGTCGCACCACGTTTGTGATCGCCCACCGACTCTCAACTATTCGCCGCGCCGATCAGATTCTGGTGATGGAACAGGGACGAATCGTTGAGCGTGGCACTCACGCCCAGCTCTACGCCGCCCACGGCCGCTATTACGATCTCTACACGCGGCAGCATGGTGTGGAAGAAAATCTTTTTCTTGCGCCCGGCGAAGGAGACTCGGCCGATATCGCTGGGGACAGCTCTTCCGCGCTGTCTCGAGCGAACGATGTGAAAGCTGATGCCCTCAGCGTGCTCAAAGGCGAGGTGCGCTGACCGATGAGCGTGATCCAAGCATCTCCGGCCGACGCTCCCACAGTTGCCATCCCTGCGATTCGCGTCGACAATCTCTGCCGCCATTACCGCATGGGTGAAACCCTCATTCGTGCAGTCGATGGCGTGAGTTTGGAAGTGCGCGCCGGAGAATTCATTGCGCTTCTCGGCGCATCAGGCTCGGGAAAGTCTTCCGTTTTAAATCTGCTCGCCGGCCTCGATCGCCCGACGGCAGGCAGCGTCATCGTTCTGGGTCGCGATCTCGCGAGGCTTTCTCGCGAAGAACTTGCGCGCTATCGCTTGCACACCGTTGGAATGGTTTTCCAGTCATTCAACCTGATTCCCAGCATGACTGTCGCCGAAAATGTGGAATTGCCCCTGCGCTTCGCGGAAGTCAATCGCTCCGAGCGCGATGGAATGACGAACACAGCTCTCGCCCGGGTAGGTTTGCAGTCGCGAATGCATCATCGGCCCAGCGAACTTTCCGGCGGCGAACAACAGCGCGTCGCTCTGGCTCGCGCTCTGATAAACCGTCCGCAATTTCTCCTTGCCGATGAACCTACCGGCAATCTCGATAGCCGCACCGGAACCGAAATCATGAATATGGTTCGCGAATTTAATCAGCAACTCGGCATGACCGTGGTCATGGTCACGCACGAGCGTGCTCTTGCGGAGCGGTACGCCGAACGCTTGATTCATCTTGCCGATGGCAAGCTGGTGAGCGATGAACCCAATTCGCGCGCAGTTTCCACAGAACCGATTTCCACCGCATCCGAGGGCTCACTCGCATGAAGCTGCCCGACCTCACCGAGCTTGCACTGCGCAACCTGCGGGAATCGATTCTCCGCAATTCGCTGACTACCGTAGGCATCTCAGTCGGCGTCGCGTCGCTGGTTGCCATGCTGTCCCTGGGCATCGGACTGCAGCAGCTCGCATCGCGCCGGCTCATGAAATCGGGGCTTTTCGACACCATCGTTGTCACCTCGCGCCGCGAGCCGCGAAATTTTGGCCGCGACGAAGACCGCAACTCTCCCCCATCGGCCGACAGCCGTCTTCTCGACGAGCCCTCCCGCGTGGAACTCAATCGTTTGCCCAATGTGATCGAGGCCAACCCCGATATCCGCTTCGCTACCGAGTTGCGCTACGACGACAAACCTTATCTCACCACCGTCGCCGCCTTGCCCGAATCTTCCCAGTCGACAGACGCCTTCGAATCCATCCAGGGACATTTTTTTACATCCGACACCGCTCCGGAAGCCATTCTGCAGAAAAGTTTTGCCGCGGAATTGTTGGGTCGTCCGCACAATACGGGAGCCAATGAAACCTCCGTTTCCGAACTTGCCGCTCCACTTCTCGGTAAAGAATTGATCATGAGCTATGCCCAGCGCGAAACCTCGCCGAATGCCCCGGCACCTGCTGTTCCGGGCACTGCTTCCACGCTGGGCAGTGAAAATGCCGCTGCCTCCTACTCTGTCGTCTCTCGTCAACAGAAGCTGAAGATTATCGGAGTGGTCGATCTCGATCCCGAAAGCATGCGCGGTCCCACCCGCGGGCGCGTCTTCATTCCGCTCAAGCTGGCTGAGAGCCTGCATGTGATGCAGCCCACCGACCTGCGGGAGCTTTCCAGCTCGTCTGGAGATCAGACGCTGTATTCGTCGGTCAGCGTGCGGGTAAAGGATCCCGCGCAGATTCGCGCTACCGAAGACGCGATCAAGAAGATGGGCTTCAACACGTTTTCCATCCTCGACGCCACGCGGAGCCTGCAACAGTTTTTTGCCGTGCTGGATCTGTTTCTCGGAATCTTCGGCAGTCTCGCTCTCGCCGTCGCTTCCATCGGAATCGTGAACACGCTAGTCATGGCGATTCTTGAGCGTCGGCGCGAAATCGGCATCATGAAGGCCATCGGCGCGAGTGACCTTGACGTGAAAAAGCTTTTCTTCGCCGAAGCCGGCGCGATGGGCGTCCTTGGCGGATTCGTCGGAGTCGCGCTCGGCTGGGCCATCGGCCATGTCATCAATCTGGGCACGAACATTTATCTCAGGCGCCAGGCTTTGCCGCCGGAGCATTTCTGGTCGGTCCCGTGGTGGCTGGTCGGCGCAGCTATTCTTTTTTCTTTTGTCGTCAGCCTGGTGGCCGGCCTTTACCCCGCGGCGCGCGCGGCGCGCCTCGATCCCGTTCAGGCATTACGCTACGAGTAAACGGAAAACACTAAACTGAAGAAATGGATCGTCGCCTTTCGCTCGTTCTCCTCGTGCTTTTGACACTGCCGCTTTCGCTGAAGGCCCAGAGCCGCATCGATTGCAGCGCCATCGACAGCGGTATCCTCAGGTCCGAGGTTCATTTCTGCGTCTACCTTCCCGCCAGCTACGATGCGAGCACAGGCAAGCATCCGCCGCAAACCTATCCCATCCTTTATTTTCTGCACGGCCTCGGCGATAACGAGCGAACGCTTTTTAATAGCGGAGGCTTCACGCTGCTAGACGATCTTCACCGCCGGCGAGCAATCGGCGAATTTCTCATCGTCGCCCCCGAAGGTGGACGAACCTTCTACATCAATTCCGCCGACGGCAAAGTTCTTTACGACGATTTCTTTCTGCATGAATTTATGCCCTTCATCGAATCCAGGTATCGCATCCGAAAAAGCCGCCACGACCGTGCCATTAGCGGCATCTCCATGGGTGGCTACGGCGCGCTGCGCTTCGCTTTTGCTTACCCTGAAATGTTCGGGGCGGTCAGCGCGCAAAGCGCGGCGCTCATCACCGAATCGCCGCGGGAACTCGATCTTTCCATGCAATCCGGATATCCGCTCGCAAACCTGATCGCGACCGTTTTCGGCAACCCCATTGATGTGGGGCACTGGAGGAGCAACGATCCTTCGGCTCTTGCCGAGAAAAATCGCCCAGCACTGCGGCAAACGTCCATCTATTTCAATTGCGGCCGGAACGATAATTACGGATTTGAAAAAGGCGCTGCCGCGCTTGACGCCCAATTAAGTAAAGAAGGAATTAAGCACGACTATCATCTCTACCCCGGCGACCACAGCTTCGCTTATTTCATGACACATTTTCCGGAGGTCATGGAATTTCACTCGCGGGCATTCGGGCTGGAGTGAGTTCGCCGAGACGCGGCTCCCGTGATGTAAACTACCCTCAACGCGTCTCCCTTCTTCGCGCGGAGGGATGTGTGAGTGGTTGAAACAGTCGGTCTTGAAAACCGATGTACGGGAAACCGTACCGGGGGTTCGAATCCCTCTCCCTCCGCCACGCAGTCTGGACTGCAGAGAATTCCTGCATTACTTACCGGCAAAATCAGCGAATTGTGCCCATTTTTAGCGATTCCTGCTCGATAAATCGGACTACGGAGAACGGACTGCCTTACACGCAGCGATGTGTCGTTCGCCCTTTTTCTCTGAAGCCATGATGAGCAGTCCGACTTCAACGAATGCGTCGGGCGAAAGCTTGGCGATCAAAGATCGAACTCTTTGCGAATCCGAGTTGACTTAACGTCACTTGATGAGCCGCGCAAGGCCTTCCAGTCTGGATGTTCCACACCGAGCACAGTGCTGCAGTATTCCTACAGCGCTTGATAGTAATAGAGCGGTTGTGCCACCACCAGGCTGTACAGGCTTGAGTTTTGAGAGACGAAGACCATGTTGCCGGCACCAAACACGGTCTGTGCCGTAATCGGCGGATACGGACCCACTGACGTCAAGCTG
>JASICF010000150.1 GCA_030044775.1 Candidatus Sulfotelmatobacter sp.
TGAGCGCAGCGGGTATGCCGCTTGAGGCATGCGAAGATCATGACCAGTACGCATACGGTCAGGCAGCCCGGAATTTTTTCGAAAACCCCCATCAGGTTATCTTTGGGGGAAGATGACGGTTTCAAAAGTAACCGGCACAGATTACCCAGTCAACACCAGAAAGTGCCATGGACGTAGCACAACAGTTTGGTTGCGAAAGCCTCGCTGCAATCTGGCGCTTTCCATTCAATGCTCCAATTTCCCCGTGTGATGCGGATCACGTACGTTCGTGATGCAGCGAATTGACCAGCGCTTCCCCGGCGGCTTATCCTTTAAAGTTGAAATTGAAATTCATTTTCAAAATGATGGTCCGCTCATAAATGTTAGAAGCCTTCGTCATCACGTTACGGGAAGGGGTTGAAGCTGCCCTGATAGTCGGGATTACCCTGGCCTATCTCGCCAAGATCGGGCGCAATGACCTGCGCAAGGCCGTTTACGCGGCTCTGGCCGCGGCCTTTGTCGGCAGCATCGGCATGGCCATCATCATTTCGCGCCTGAGTTTAAACGAAGATGTTTTCGAAGGCTGGATCATGTTGATTGCCGCCTTCTTTGTCGTCACCATGGTGATTTTCATGATGAAGACGGGGCGCAAAATGAAGGGAGACATCGAGGGCAAGATCGGCTTGCTCGCCCGACTGGGTACCGAAAAGGACGCGTGGCTCGGCTTATTTTTCTTCGTCTTCTTGATGGTTCTGCGGGAAGGCGCCGAAACCGTTCTGATGCTGGCGGGCGTCACGCTGAATTCAACCGAACTGATGAGCTTTCTGGGTACGCTCCTGGGAGTAATCGCAGCCATCGCATTCGGCGTGATGTTTGTCAAGGGTTCAGTACGCATCAATCTGCAGAAATTTTTCAAGGTCACTTCGGCGATTCTGTCTCTTGTGGCGCTGCAACTGGTCGTCGCCGGACTGCATGAACTCTCCGAAAGCGGCGTGATTCCCTCTTCGAAAGCTGAGATGTCGATCGTCGGCCCCATCGTCAGCAACGATTGGTTCTTTTTTGTGACCATTATCGCGCTGGCGGCTCTGATGATTCTTTTCGATGCCAGACGACGTCAACCGGCGGCTGAATTCGCGTCACCGGCGGAACGGCGCAAGGCGGTATGGTCGGCGCGCAAAGAACGGTTGTGGATGGCCTCGGTTTATCTGTTCTCTTTCATCTTTATCTCCATGGTCACAGCCGAGTTCGTTTACGCCAAGGGCACGAACGCTCTGTCTCCGGCAACCGAAGTCAAATTCGAAAGCGGCCAGTTAAGGATTCCGCTATCGCAGGTTTCGGATGGCGATTTGCACCGCTATCAGGCTAAGGAAAACGGAGTTGAGGTGCGCTTCTTTCTCTATCAGAAGCCCGATGGAAAGATTGCAACAGTTTTCGATGCCTGTGAGATTTGCGGCCCGGTGGGATTCTTCAAGTCGGGCAATGGTGTGGTTTGCAAGAATTGCGCCGCGCCCATCAATCCCCAGTCCGTGGGCACGGCCGGCGGATGTAACCCCATTCCGCTGAAGGCGACGCAAATAGCGGATTCTATCGTTATTGAGGAGGCGAACGTCGCGGCCGGAAGCCGCGCCTTCGAGAAGCAGTAACGCATGTTTGCGCGGCTTGTTTACGAATCATTCCGTCGGCAGAAGCGGCGTAAACTGCTGGCCGGGGCCGCTATCACCTTAGGCGTGACCGTGGCGACCGCCATGATCGCGGTGGCCACCGATATCGGCGACAAAATCAATCGTGAATTGCGCACCATTGGCGCAAATATTCTTGTAACTCCCCAAGAGGATACGCTCGATCTCGAGATTGGCGGGGTGAATCTGAAACCGCCGAGCGATGGCGCGTTTCTCGACGAAAGCGACCTTCCCAAGATCAAAGGCACGTTCTGGCATAACAACATCACGGGATTTGCTCCCATGCTACCGGTGAACGTCACGTTGCACCGCGATGGAAAAGCCGAGAACGTCACGCTGCTCGGAACTTATTTTTCGAAGCAGCTTTCCTACGGCAAAGAAGAATTCACGACCGGTGTGCGGAGCACGAATTCGTGGTGGAAAGTAAGCGGATCGTGGCCAAGCGACAATTCCCATGATGTGCTTATTGGTGAACGCTTGGCCGAGCATCTTTTGGCAAAGCCGGGAGATGTGCTCGACGTATCTGGCTATCACCTGCAAGTGAGCGGGATTCTCTCGACTGGCGCCGCCGAAGACGAACAGATCGTTGCTCCGCTATCTTTGGCTCAGGAAATTCTCGGCAAGCCCGGCGCAGTCCGGCGAGTTTTTGTGGGCGCGCTTACCAAGCCGGAGGATGAGTTGGGACGCCGCGACCCAAAGAGCATGTCGGGGGCGGTTTACGACCGCTGGTACTGCTCGCCGTATCCGGCATCGATTGCCTATCAGTTGCAGGAAGCGATTCCCCACTCGCACGCCGAGCAGATTCGGCAGGTTTCACAGAATGAAGGCGCGGTGTTGACCCGCATCGAAGGACTGATCTTTCTGGTTACGCTGGCTGCACTGTTTGCATCGGCGCTGGCGGTTTCGGCTGCGATGGCAACAGCGATTTTTGAAAGGCGCGCCGAAGTTGGATTGATGAAGGCTTTAGGAGCGGGGAAGGTTGCGGTCGCGTCGGTGTTTTTTGCCGAAGCAACTTTGCTGGCTTTGATTGGGGGAATCATCGGTTTCGCGGCAGGAGGTTTGCTGGCTCGGCAGATCGGAAAATCGATTTTCAACTCCCAGATTTCTATCGTGCCGGTTTTGTTCCCCGTGATCCTGGTGATTGCCGTGATCGTCACTCTTGCCGGCAGCGCCGCGGCGATTCGCAAAGCCGTTACCATGGATCCGGTATTCGCGCTGCGGGGTGAAGCATGAGCACGGCCATCAATGCTTCCCCGGATCGCGACGGCTCGCATGCCGCGAACGGCCTTTCCGCTGCACGCATAAGGGCTCCTCATACCTCGATGTTCGTGCGGATGCTGCTTCGAGCGGCCGTGCTGCGGCGTAGCCGTGCTTTCTCGGCATTATTCGCCATGGTCGTAGCGGCCGCGGTCGCAACTGCGGTAATGAATCTGTATGTAGATGTCCAGGCCAAGTTGCGCCGGGAATTCCGCAACTACGGCGCAAATATTATTCTGGTCGGCAAGAACAGCGCTTCCCTTCCCGCCGAGACGCTGAGCCGGGTGGAGTCGGTTCTCGCCGGCCGCGGCGTCGCCGTGCCGTTTGCCATGGTTGTGGCAAGAACCAAAGATGGCCAACCCGTGGTTGTAGCCGGCG
>JASICF010000151.1 GCA_030044775.1 Candidatus Sulfotelmatobacter sp.
CAATATCGAGCGGGACGTTATGAACTGTTCAGCACAAGCTTCGAAACCTTCGAGCGCAATGTTCGCGATCAGCTTGGCCGGATCCTCTCTGCCGGCGGCTTCGATCCCGCGCACGACATTCAAGCCATCACCGTGAACCGCTGGCCTCACGGATACGCCTACGAGTACAACGACCTGTTTGAGCCTCTCGACCGGCCCGCCTCGGACCGCCCGTGCGTGATCGGACGACAGCCGTTTGGCCGTATACACATTGCAAATTCCGACGCCGATGGCCACGCTTATACCAACATTGCGATCGATCAGGGCTATCGCGCAGTTTCGGAAATTATAGGCAGCCAGGAATCAGAGGTCCAAGAGCCTAGATCTCGATGAACAATAACGAACCCAATCGCGCCCGTGACCGGGAACTCGGCATGAACCGCGTCATCACGCGCCGGGACTTTCTGAATGGAGTGGCGGCCGGAGCAGGAGGAGCTCTTATCGGCGCCTGGCTGCCAGGCCTCACTTTCGCAGCCGGGAGCGGCAACTTTGCGCAGGATGCGCCGGGATACGACCCGCCAGCCCTTGTCGGCCTGCGCGGAAGTCATCCGGGGGCCTTTGAAGTAGGGCACGCCCTGCGTGACGGAACCTTCTGGGAGACGGCCGGCACACCCATCAATACGAACGAGACCTACGATCTCATCGTCGTCGGAGCGGGCATGAGCGGACTCGCAGCCGCTTATTTTTACCGCCAACGTGCTGGTTTATCGGCTCGCATCCTCATTCTCGATAATCACGATGACTTTGGCGGCCATGCGAAGCGCAACGAGTTTCGCCCGGGAGGCCGCCTGCTTCTCGCCAACGGCGGCACTGTCGCGATTGAGTCTCCTTTTCCCTACAGTAAAGAAGCCCGAGGCTTGCTCACCGAACTGGGCATCGATCCTCCGGCGCTGGAAAAAAAGTGCTTAAATCGAGGCGTCTATCGTGGTCTCGGGTCCGGTTACTTTTTCGACAAAGAAACCTTCGGCGTCGACCGGCTGGTCGCTGGTGTGCCCGGCAGTTTCTACGGGTCCCCGGCTCCTGCCGGAAGCCAAGCCTGGCCCGAGTTTCTAGCCAAAACACCGCTTTCTGTCGAAGCCCAGCGTGACATTGCCCGCATTCAGGAAGAAACGGTCGACTACTTGCCGGGCGTACCGCAGGCGGAAAAGAAGTTCCGCCTGTCGCACATGAGCTACAAGGACTTTCTCCTGAACGTCGTTAAAGCTCATCTCGAGGTGATTCCGTTCTACCAGACGCGTACGCACGGTCTCTACGGGATCGGAATCGATGCCGTGCCTGCTCTCGATTGCTGGGCCATAAACTTTCCCGGATTCCAGGGTCTGGGCCTCGACCGGGTCCCGTCGAAGGGCCTCACGTTCACCGCGCTCGGCGAGGTGACGCCACAAGAGCGCTATCACTTCCATTTCCCTGACGGCAACGCTTCCATCGCCCGGATGCTGGTGCGTTCGTTAATCCCGGGATCAATCCCCGGCAACACCGCGGAAGATATTGTTACGGCTAACGTCGATTACAGCCGCCTCGACCGCGGCAGTTCGCCCGTCCGCTTGCGTCTCAGCAGCACAGTGGTTAGAGTGCGCCATGTGGGCAACCCTGCCTCCGCGAAGGAAGTCGAGGTGACCTATGGTCGCTCGAACAAGGCCTATGTCGTCCGGGGCAAGGGCGTCGTTCTGGCGTGCTGGAATATGGCGATTCCTTACCTGTGCGAGGAGTTGCCGGCAAGACAGAAACAGGCGCTGGGCTATGGAGTGAAGGTGCCACTGGTCTACTCCGTTGTCGCCATCAAGAACTGGACCTCGTTCCACAAGCTGGGCATTCGCGGTACGTCCTGCCCCGGCATGTTCCATTCTTCCGTGAATCTTGATCAGCCCGTAAGTGTCGGCGATTACAAATGTCCGCATTCGCCCGAAGAGCCGATACTGGTGCGAATGCTGCGCACACCCTGCCAGCCGGGGTTGTCCGCGCGAGAGCAGCAGCGTGCCGGACACTATGATTTGCTGGCCACTTCCTTTGAAACATTTGAGCGGAACATCCGAGACCAGTTGGAACGCGTGCTCAGCCCAGGTGGATTCGACCCGGCACGCGCCGTCGAGGCCATTACCGTCAACCGCTGGCCGCACGGCTATGCCTACGAGTACAACCCGCTCTGGGACCCAGATTGGCCCGAAGGCGAACGGCCCTGCGACATCGCGCGCCAACGTCACGGAAGGATTACCATTGCCAACTCCGATGCTGCCGCGGCCGCTTATACCGACCAGGCAATCGATCAGGGTGCTCGGGCGGTGCAGGAGCTACTTTCCTTGACCTGAAAATTTATCCTAGGAAAGGCCTCTGGGGAGGCAATCGCGACAAATCGAGCTTTGCATTCCTTCTACCATTACGGCGCATAGCTCGCTCAAGCTCGGGCGCGCTAATCTATCGGGTGTATCGTCTCGCAGGGTAAAGGAGTTTCCGATGGCAGGTCTGACTCGAACTATCGCTCAAGCCGTATTAGGTCTTTCGATCGGTTTTTCTTCCACGGCTCAAGCGCCAGTTTCCGCGCCTGCTCCAGCAAACCCCTCCGACGAAGAAAGTGCTCTTCGCGCGTTCGCAGCGATCCATCCCATCGATGTCCACGTTCATGTTTTCAAGACAGATCCCGCATTTCAGCGGATGCTCGAACAGCTGAATCTGAAACTGCTGAATATTCTGGTGATGGACGACACGCTCTCTTATCGCAAGCGGCTGCAACCGCAAGTTGATGATGCACTGGCATTAGTCCGATCGGGCCGTGGCCACATTGCCCTGTGTACAACCTTCGATCCGTACAGCTTTAGCAGTGATTCGTTCGATGCGGATTCCATCAAGCAGATTAACCGCGACTTCGCCCAGGGAGCTGTGGCGGTCAAGATCTGGAAAAACATCGGAATGGAAATTAAGGACAGCAGCGGCCGATATATCATGGCCGACGATCCGAAGTTCGAGCCGATCTACAAGGACATTGCGAGTCACGGAAAAACCCTGATGACACATCTGGCCGAGCCCGATGTAGCGTGGGGACCGCCGGATGCGGCCGACCCATCCTGGTCGTACTATCAGGAAAATCCGCAATGGTATGTCGCCAACCGGCCCGGCTTCCCTTCCAAGCAGAGCATTCTCCAGGCGCGCGATCACATACTGGCCAACAATCCCCGGCTGCGAATGGTGGGAGTCCATCTGGGCAGCATGGAGCGGAATCTGGATAACATCGCAGACCACTTCGAAAAGTATCCGAACTTTGCCATCGACACAGCGGCGAGAATGGAATACCTCATGCTGATGCCTCCAGAGAACGTGCGTGATTTTTTCATCAAGTATCAGGACCGCATCCTCTACGGCACCGATCTTGACCTGCTTCCGGACGCCAACGTCCCGGACACTTTGAAAGACTGGCAGTCTACCTACGCGCGTGACTGGAAATTCCTGGCGACCGGCGAAGCTCTTAGCGTGGGAGGCAAGCAGGTGCATGGATTGAACCTGCCGGAGTCGGTCTTGCAGAAGATATTTCGCAGTAATGCGATCCGTTGGATTCCAGGATTGTGACGCTTTAGCAGTTCGAACAATCTCTTAATCAGCCCGGCAGACAGCGATCTCACGCCTGTGCCTTTAGTCAAACCATTTCCTCTCTCTGCGCCGGTTGAAAACTTGTCGTGAGACGAATGTTCGGCTCAGGCTCGCGTCACTTCACTCATCAGAGCCATCAGATTTCCCTCCGAATCGCGGAAGAATGTCATCCACAAATCGTGAGCCGGCATCCTGGCAATTACGTGCGGTTCATCTTCGAAGCGGACGCCGCTTTCCTTGAGCTTTGCGAAAGCCCCTTGCATGTCGGGAACAGAAAAATAGAGGATCGAACTCAGATGATCGAACTCCGGCTTTTCCGCTCGATCGAGCATCAGCCGCACCCCTCCGCAATCGAGGAACGCGAGCCCCGGCGGAGCCTTGAACAGCAGCTTTAGTCCGAGAATATCCTGGTAGAAGGCGGCTGCGCGATCAACATCTTTCACATTGACGGCGATTTGGCCCAGCCGGGTAATTCCGATTCCAGCCGCGGTTGCAGGCATGGTTGACCTCCTCCTCTAAATTAGTTAGCATAGCTAACTATATTCGATGGCAAAAGTCAAGGAGGAATTGGCGGAACTTGGGACGCAATCGCTGAGGACTGCCGATCAACTGCATTCGGCTGCTATTCATCTGCTGCGGCGCCTGCGAAAGCAAGACTTGCTCACGGGAGAGGGGCCGGCGCGCCTTTCCGCTTTATCCGTGTTAGTTTTTGGCGGTCCCAAGACCCTGGCTGAACTGGCAGCCGCCGAGCAGGTGAAGCCGCCCACCATGAGCCGCATCGTTGCGGGACTCGCACGCAGTCGGCTAGTCGCCGTTAGCCGCGACCCGCAGGACGCGCGGCGCGTGCGAATCGTGTCAACTCCTAAAGGCACGCGGCTCCTCCAACAAGGACGCCGGCGCCGCATCGAATATCTGGCATCGAATCTGGAGCGCCTGAGCCACGACGAACTGGAGGAACTCCGTCATGGGATTGAAATACTCGAAAAGGCATTGCGCCACTGGCGCTGATGTTTCGTTTCTACTTTGTCTTCGATTCGTAAACCGCAAGCACCCTGGCATACTATGCCCAATCGGAAATCAGGCTCTCCTCGGCTTCTCGGTCGCGACCCTGTTTCTGTTTGCGGGTCCGCTGCCGACGATTCTGTTGCGTCTCCGCTCCTGATTCCTCACGCGGTTGTAACTTCACGACACAGGCTTCTGCGTCGGCCTCGCCGGCCAACTCTGAGGCATATTCAACCAGCTTCCTTCGCGTCCGTTCGGCCTCACGTTTGGCTGCGGCCTTTTGTGCTGCATACATGGCATCGAGTTCAGCATTAAGATTCACTTGGTTCAGGTGTACGTGCATGA
>JASICF010000152.1 GCA_030044775.1 Candidatus Sulfotelmatobacter sp.
ATAATCGGCCAAATCTTTGGCCGCGCCGGAAATGAGAGTGTTGAAATCGGCAGCGGATTTCGTTGCGGGAGCAGGGGCGCCATTCGGTGCGACCTCGATGGCAGGCGCTGCCGCGGCGGTTAATGACGAAGCTTCACCGCCAAACATTGCCCTCATGGCGGAATCAAAATTCGGTCCATACACCAGCTTGTCTTGCAGCGCGAGCACGACCAGGCGCAGCTCAGGCATGGGACTGCGCTCGGCCTGAAGGTAGATCGCTTCCGCATACAAGAGCGCCTTACCGCAGGGAATCACGAGAAGAGTTCCGCGGCGCACGTGCGAGCCCTGCTGATTCCAAAGCGTCAATTGGCCGGAGAGCTGGGCATTCTGATCAATGCGAGCTTCGATCTGGAGCGGGCCATCGACCAATCTGGTTTTGGGAAAGTCGTAGACGACCGAGGTCCCGTAATGCGCGCCGTCGCTGCGGCCCGCGATCCAGCCGATCAGGTTATTGCGATTGGCCGGCGTGAAAGGCAGGATGTTGACGAATTCCACATTGCTTTCGCCGGGCAGCTTCATCAAAACAAAATTGGGCTCCATGGTCTGGGTTCGCTGCTCGCCGGTTTCGCTCAAACCAACTTCGGTGGCCACCGTCCACAAGTCCTCGCGGTTGTAGAAGACTTCGGGATCGGTCATGTGATAAAGCGCATAGACCGAGGCCTGCAGCTTCAGCAACAACTCCGGGTAGCGCACATGCTTGCGCAGATCGGGCGGCATGGCGGAGGCGTCTTTAAACAAAGAAGGAAAAATCTGGCGATATGCGTTGATGATGGGATCCTGCGGGTCGAAAACGTAGAACGTGGTGGTGCCATCGTAGGCGTCGATGACGACTTTGACGCTGTTTCGCATGTAATTCAGGGAGTTGTTGTTGAGCAGGTAGTGGCTGGAATAAGGGTAGCTATCGGAAGTGGTGAAGGCATCGAGCATCCAGTAGAGGCGCCCGGAATCGGAGATAACGATGTAAGGATCCGGCTCGTAGGTGAGAAATGGAGCGAGCGCGGTTACGCGGTCGCGGATGTTGCGGCGCATGAGAACGCGGCTTTGCGAATTGACGTCGTCGCTGAAGGGAAGCTTCGTTATATCGCCTTCATTCATGGCGATGAGGATGCGGCGCAGAAATCCGCTGAGCGGAATGCCGCCTGTGCCTTCGTACTCGGTAAGGTTGTTCGTCTGTCCCTGGGGATAATTGAATTCCTGCTGCTTGGTCTTGACGTAGACGTCGTTGCCGGTGAGTTCTCCGAAATAAATCTCGGGACGCGCTATTTGAATGCCGGGCACAGTGCTCTGCACCGGCATATTGCTCAAAATCAGCGTGGGCAGGCCTTCGGGAGTGAATCCATTCACGGGATTCATGGTGATGCCGTAGCCGTGGGTGTAAATGAGCCTTTCATTGATCCAATTGCGGCTGCTTTCGGGAAGCTTGTCGACGCTTAGTTCGCGGGCGGCGAGCATGACCTGGCGGACACTGCCATTAATCTCGTAGCGATCGATATCGATATCGGGAAAATCGTAATAGGTGCGAATTTCCTGAATCTGGCGGAGGGTATCCTGCAAAGCGCGCCAATCCCAGAGTCGAATGTTCTGCAGGGTGGCTTGATTATTCGCAGCATCGGTGGCCTCGACCGATGTTTCCGCGGGAAATTCGCGCTGCGTGACGCGATCCAATCCGTAGGCTTGCCGGGTTAGTTCGAGGTTGTGGGCAATGTAAGGACGCTCGCGATCCAACTCGTTAGGCTTAACGATAAAGCTGCCAACGTACCACGCGACGATTTGCAAAATGAGATAACAGCCGATTGCGGGAACGACAGACATCACCAACCATCGAACGCGCGGCGCCGTCACGACATTGAGCAAAGCGATAACAGCGCCGACGATGAGCGCGGCACAAACAATCAGCAGGCCGGAGAGAGTGATATGGGCATCGGTATAAGAAACACCGCTGAAAATCGTATGTTCTTCAAAGAGCGCGCCGAAGCGGCTGAGATAGACCTGCAGGGCGACGACCAGCAGAAGGAAGGCGACCGCGATCGAGGCTCCGCGCCAGGAGCGTGGAATGGAGCCGCCACGATGCATTGACAGAATATGGATGCTGCCAGTGACGAGAACGAAGAACAACGCCACGATGCAAGCGATGACGGCGATGGTCAGCAACCAGCCTGCGACCAACTGCCATACCGGAAGAGTGAAAAGATAGAAGTGAAGCGGCCGGCCGAAGATGGGATCGGTAATCGATGCGGGATTTGGCTGTGCGTACCAATACAGCGCGAAGGTATCCCATTCCGCCATCATGCCCGCGCCGGTGGCCAGGGCAATCACAAAAAAAATCACCCGGGCGATGAAGTTCATGATGCGCTCGACCGGAAGTTTGACGGGTTGACGACCGATGAAAATCACACCGCCGTCCAGCAAATCCGGCTGGTATGCGCGCCGCAGAGCGAGAAACCATCCGTAAAGAATAAGGAATGTCGCTGCAAAAAAAACGATGAAGACCGACCACTGGAGACTTAGGGTCTGGCGATAGACGTTTTCATATCCGAGCGAACCGAACCAGAGAAGGTTGATGTAGTACGAGAGAGCTGTGCCGCTGCTGAAAATCAAAAAAGCAACGATGGCAACAATTATGAGAAGCCGGCGGCGGTGGGACGGAGGACGAGCAGGCCAGTCAATCGACTCGTGCATTACGCGACTTCACTTTCTCCAAGTTTTTTTGGATTTCAGATTCGCT
>JASICF010000153.1 GCA_030044775.1 Candidatus Sulfotelmatobacter sp.
CTGCGTATCGCCAGCACGAGACTGACCGAACTGGCGGACTACATGGAGCAACAGAAAACGGCGCACAAGTGAGCACAGGCGGGGCCAAATTCACGCGCGTGCGCGATGCGGCGTTCGGATGGTGTGCTCTGCTTACCCTGTCATTGCTCTACGGTTGCTCGCATCCCAAGCAGGCGCAAGTAGCCGTGCCGCCTCCGCCTGAGGTCGCCCCGGAACCTTCGTCAAACAACTCATCGACTGAACCGGCCGCAACCGCCGAAGTGGCCGAACCGAAGAGTAAGCCAACCCGTTCCGAGCTAGCTGAGCCTGTCATTCCCGCGAATGCTCATCCACTGGAGACCGAGATAGGACGCGCAAGCTGGTATGGCCCGCCGTATGACAAACGGCGCGGCTCGAACGGCGAAGTCTACAATATGCACGCCATGACGGCAGCGCACCGGACTCTGCCGCTCGGCTCGATCGTGCGCGTCACAAACCTGCGCACCGGCGAGCACGCTCTGGTGAGGATTACTGATCGCGGTCCGTTTATTCCCGGCAGAATTGTGGATCTTTCTTTGGCGGCGGCGAAGAAGCTGGATGTTTATCTGCCGGGAATAGCCGAAGTGAAACTGGAAGTGATGGAAACCCCGGCCCCGCTCAACATCGGCGGCAAGTGGGCAGTGCAGATCGGAGGCTTTCCGCACGAGAAGGCCGCCAATAAGCTGGCCGCTCACCTTAGGCGCCGGTATTCCACCGCGAAAGTGCTGACCTTCCCCAGCCCTGCGGGGGACTGGTGGGTTCGAGTACGCGTGCTCGATGACGACCGCGAACGCGCGCAGAAGCTGGCGGCTGAAACTCATTCATCCGACGGGGCTGTATTTGTGGTCAGGCTCGACTGATCCTTTCGTCACGAAGCTTTTACAAGCCAAACTTTTCGGTGTTATCGTTTCTGCAGGATCAACTCAGGACTGGACGATGAGCGACGCCACAAGCAGCTGCCTGTTTTGCCGCATTCTTCGCGGCGAAATCCCTTCCAGGAAGGTTTATGAAGACGATTATGTGTACGCGTTCGAGGACATCGATCCCAAGGCGCCTACGCACGTCCTGGTAATTCCCAAGAAGCATTTCTCTGGATTGAATCACGCAACCGGACAGGATGCGGAGTTAATTGGCCGCTGTCACCTCGCGGCCGCAGAGATTGCCCGGCAGCGGGATATCGAAAAGGGATATCGGACGGTTCTCAACGTCGGCCCCGAATCAGGCCAGTCGGTGTTCCATCTGCATGTTCACTTGATCGGCGGAAGGAAACTTGCCTGGCCGCCGGGCTAGGAACCATCGGCTAAACCTTACACGGCCCTGGCGCGGCGTCTACTGCACCGCCGGGTTTTCCTCCTCCGGCGCGCCGTGCCGGCGCAGCAATTGCGGAAGGTTCTGCGAGAACGCGGAGCGGGGCAAAACCATATCGCATCCTACTTCGTGCGCCTTCTGCTTGAGATCGCCCTGCACGTGCGACAGAAATCCAATGATCGAAGTTCCCTTTTTCAGCTTCGACTTCAACTTGGGGATCAGCGTCAGCGGCTTCGCATTGGCATTGTTGAGATCGAAAATGATCAACGACGGTTTCTCGTCGCTGTTGCCGTTTTGCAGGATGCGATCGGCAAGGTCGTTATCGCTCCTGGCGAATTCAACCTTCACGTTCAGCTTGCGAGCCGTCTCCTGAATTTTCGTCGCGAAGAAAAGATCCTCGACAAAAGCAAAAATGCGCGAAGCCGCATCCTCGCGCGCCGGCAAGGGTTCGGGATCGGCAGCGGCGAATGGCGCGGAAAAACCGCCACGGCCGCGACGGCCGCCCTGCCCGTTGTTGCCTCCCGCCAGAGCGGCGCGATAGCTGTGATCCATGGGAGCGGTGTAGATGCCGTCCTGATTGTGACGTGCCTGCGCCGCGCCGTGCCGCTGGCCGCGCTGGTTGTTTTGCCGGCGTCCGCGACGCCTGCGCCGTCCTCCTCCGCCTCCGGAGGATCTTCCTGGTCCTGCGTTCATAGTCCTCTCATGCCTGCCGTTTGGAATCTTTCACCCGGCAGTGTTGCAAAACTTTGCAATTCAGGCTTCCCCATTTGATTCGGTTGCTGCCTCTGGTCTCAGCTTTCTGCGCCACGCTGCACGCATCCCGACGGCTTCAGACTTATCGCCACAAATAACAATTTCGTTCGAGGAGCATGGACTCATTCCATGCACACACTAAGCTGGGGGCTTGAGCCGTCGCTAGTGCAACCGCGATGGTCCGCTAACCGGTGAAACAAACTCGCACTGTGCGAAAAAATCTAAATGATCCGTATCAGTTTCCGTTGAATCCGCTACCGGAATCCGTCGCGCCGCCGGGAACGGCCTGGGGCGCGGAAGGCCTGCGCGGGAACGAGGCCAATGAGAACAACCTAATCGTAACCTGCACGGGGCTTGGCACGCAAGGGGCAAAGTCAGGCCGGTTTTGCACAGCAGGACGTGACCCCTTGGGAAACATCGCCACCAGAGGCCGCCGGGACGGCAGTGAACTAGGCCCTTTGCGAGATGGCTGTCTACTAATTACTGGAAACGCTCAACGTAATTGTCAGCTTATTTGTGAGCGGAACCGATCCCCCAGTCGTGGCGTTGATAGTGACGGAATAATTTCCCGGCGGAGTTCCGCCAGTGTTAAGACTGCTCGGGCCGGTATTGCTGCTACTGCTGCCGCCGCAAGAACCGAGCCAGAGCGTCGAGAATCCGAGAACGACGATCAGGCTCAGCATTCGCAGGCCACGCATGCGTGGTCGAATGAAGAAGATTCCGAAAATTCCCGGAAGCAGTGCCGCATAGAAAATGCGGTTGCGCCCGAACGGAGATTCGAGTTTCGAGGTTTGCGCCGTGGTTACCAGATTCACCGTCACTGTGGTGGCATTCGTCGGCTGCCCGTTGCCCTGGGGCTGGCAGGAGATTAGAGCGGTCGCCGGAATTCCCGAGCAACTATAGGTCAGAGGCAAAACTGTCGTGCTGTTGCTGGTGTTAACGAAGCCATTTGTGCCGGTAACCGCAATCTGAATGCTCGCAGTCCCTCCAACCCCGACCGTATATGTGACTCCTTTGGTCGACGACAGGGTGAAACTCTCGTCAGTGGCACCGACCGTCAGAGCGAGTGTCGCTTTCGTTCCGGGAGAGTTGGTCGGAATGATTGTAATGGTCTGGGCGCCCGCCGGAAGCGCCATGTTGGCCGTCGTCGAGATGGTCACGGCAGTGGTCACAGGGTCGGTACCGTCGAAATTAACGCTTGCCGGATTAAAGCTGCACGACGTGCCCGTGGGCAGGCCAAGACAGCTACCGGGGGACGCGAAGTTCACCACCGAGGCCTGTGATCCGGTGATCGGCGAGATGGTCAGGGTTGACGAGGCGGTCTGCCCGGCGGAAACCGTGGTGGGGTTCAGAGTGCTGGCGGTGAGCGCGAAATCGGGGTCCAGATAGGCTGCCCACGCTACCGCGAGAGCATTGGCATCCACCGAGCCAAGACCGGCTACAAGGTTGTATCCGGTGGTAGAGTCCGCACTTGAAGCGCTGAAGCCAGCCACGCCAGCCGATGGGCACAACACATCCGCTGGTTGACCCGTCGGTGTGCCGACCTGGCAGTAAACATCGTTGTTGCCGCTCGTGATCCTGTGAAACGCATCCTCGCCTGTCGCCTCAGCAATCTGGTATAGAGCTGAATTCACGTTGCCCAGGCCTCCTGTAGCCTTCAGATACTGATTCATTAGCGTGATAATTCCAGCAAACACCGGAGACGCAGCCGAGGTTCCTCCCACAAGTGAAAAATTCGTATCGACCGCCGTCGCGATTCCGCTGGCGCAACTGCCCACGTCGGATCCGCTCCCCGTCAGCGCGTTCATTGGCGTGCAGATGATGTAACCTGGGAAGTTTGGCGAGGCCAGCAGCGCAACGTCTGGAACGAAGCGATAGGTGTCTTGGGGGCTGTTCAGGCCGGGAATCGTAACCGTCTGCCATGAGGGTTTCGCAAATCCGGCCTCGCAGACCCCTTCACTATTTAGCGTGAAGCAATTGCTGACTCCTCCACCGCCCGCCGAAATCCAGATATCTTCCTGTACCTGCTGAGCCGTTGCCGAAGATCCCAGCGCAACCCAGCCGGTCACTGCCGGAGGACCGCCATCCTCGCAAAAAGAATTCGTGGGCTCGCTTTGGCACAACGTCGCGATTGCCGGATCGTCGTTCCAGGCCGCTTCGTGACCGATAAG
>JASICF010000154.1 GCA_030044775.1 Candidatus Sulfotelmatobacter sp.
AATGCATCCGCGGACGAAGTGTGCAGGAAAGAAACCGGCATCCAGATCTAGAGTTTTTCGAATTTGACCCAATGCGTGCTCATAATCGCGAACCAGATAAAGCAAAAGCGCTGTGGTCGTATTGATCGACATCGACAGAGGATCGAGTTGCAAGGCCCGGTCGGTTTCGCGAAGCGCTTCCTCATGGCGCCCTAAAGCGGCGAGCTCCATGGCATACCACTGCCAGGTCATCGCGTAGTTTGGATTCAGCTCGATGGCGCGCTGGAATTCCCGCTCAGCGCCATGCCAATCCCACTCGTAAAACAACTTTACGAATGCCACCGACGAATGAGCCTCAGCCAGTTCCCCGTCGATGCCAAGCGCCTTTGTGGCCGCAGCTTTGGCTTTGGGAAGGCCATCGCGCGGTGCAACCATCATGTTCCACACAAGCATTCCGTACGTGTCGGCCACACCGGCGTAAGCGAGAGCGCATGACGGGTCGGTCTCCACTGCCAGGTTAAAGCACTCGAGGCTCTTCCTGAGACTATCCTCGGTCCTCTTGTTCCAGTGATAACGCCCTTTGAGGCAGAGCTGAAAAGCTTCCGGGTTCTCGGTGGGCCGCTTCTTCGGGGTGCAAAGCTTGGAGCGCAAGTTTTCGGCGATGCCTTGAGCGATCTCCTCTTCGAGCGTCAAAATTTCCGCCATTTTCCGCCGAAGTCGCGTGCTCCAGATGACACTGTTATCGCGAGGGTCGACCAGTTCCACGCTGATCAGAAGTTCTTCGCCCCGCTGCACCATCCTTCCAAGCACGACCGCACCTACATTTAGTTCCTGGCTGACCGCAGGCAAGTCGATGTTCGCGCCTTTGTAGCGGAAGACCGAAGTGCGCGAGATAACACGAAGGCCCGTTGATTGCGAAAGGCTCGAGATTATGCTCTCGGTGATGCCGTCGCTTAAGAACTCCGTTTCGGGATTGCCTCCAAGATTTTCGAAAGGCAATACAGCAACTCGCAGCACCTGTGGCTCGGTGACTGCAGCCACCTTGGAAGAGTCTGTATCGCGCTTCAAGCGTTGCAGGTCGGTGCGAACCTCCGATGCGTGCTGGTAGCGAAGGTTACGATCCTTTTCCAGGCACTTATCGATGATGCGCTCCAAACCAGTTGGCAGGTCAGGATTCAAACGCACGGAAGGAACGGGTGGCCGCTCGAGAATCGCATTGAAAATCACCCCTGAGGTCTCACCGCGGAACGGCAACCGGCCGGTCGCCATTTCGTAAAGTACGGCGCCAAAGGAAAACAGATCGGTTCGCGCATCGAGGTCCCATGCCCGAATCTGTTCGGGTGACATGTAGGCGATAGTTCCCAGCGCTGTCCCCGGACTGGTCAGGTGGTCAGCGGTTGCTTCCGACGTCCCCTCGGTGGCGATGGGCGCGGAAGCAAGCTTTGCCAGCCCAAAATCCAAGATCTTCGCATACTCTCGTTTCGTGACGAAGATATTGGCGGGCTTGATGTCGCGATGTACGATGCCGGCAGAATGAGCCGCGTCCAATGCATCCGCGATCTCAATTCCCAGCGAGAGGACAGTCTGAATATCCAGCGGTTTATTGCCGATTCGATTTTTCAGGCTCATCCCATCCAGAAACTCCATGACAATGAACGCTTGCCCATCTTGCTCGTCGATCTCATGGATGGTGCAGATGTTGGGATGATTCAAAGCAGACGCCGCTTTCGCTTCGCGTTGAAAACGGGCAAGCGCCTGCTGATTCGCGGCTACGTCCTCAGGAAGGAACTTGAGAGCGACAAACCGACCCAGCTTCACATCCTCGGCTTTGTAAACCACCCCCATCCCCCCACCGCCGATCTTTTCGACGATTCGATAATGGGAGATGGTCTGACCGATGCGCTGGGAGGAGGAAACCATTGCGTGGAATCGTAGGACGGCGGAGAAAAAAGGTCAATCGCAGGTGAGATGAAAGCGCTTGGGAAACTTACGCTGCATAGCGCTAAAACCAGCGTTTCTGTTTCATCCAGTCAACGGGGCAATTCGACGAGGCCCCCATTACAGCGATGCCAAGAACGGGTACCCCACCCAACGCGCTTTTCGTTGGGTGGGGCACTGGGTGGGCCGTAAATCCTACACATCGACATCCTTTACGTGCGTGCCGATGTACCAGATGTTCCCGAATGGATCGGTCACTGCGCCATTCCGATCGCCATAGGGCTGGTCGGTCAGTTCATGCAGCGATTTCGCTCCCGCGGCAATTGCTTGCCGATAAACGGAATCGCAATCCGGAACATAGACGTAGAACATCGAAGGCATCGGCTGATACGGCCCGTGCGCCTCGCCCATCTCTACGACCGAATCGCCGACGCGCACTTCAGCGTGATGCACCACGCCATCGGGCGAAGCGTGTTTCGCGATCTCCTCGGCCCCAAAAGCTCGCCTCAGGAAGCCAATCACCGGCTCGGCCCGCAGCGGATGCAGATACACATTCACGTTATGCAATCCCTTCGGAACGTAGCTCCCCCCTTATGAGTAGCGATGTACCAGAAATTGCCGAAGGGATCTTTCACGCTTGCCCCGCGCTCGCCATATTCGTGATCCTGTGGCGCGCCGAGAGAAGTTGCTCCCGCCTGCAAGGCTTTCTTGTAAGTTGCGTCTGTGTCTTTCACATAAACGTGCAGGGCCGTGAGTTGGGGTTTCGCGGCAAATGGCTTGCCGGGAAGGCCGCCGCCCATCATCAGCATGGTGTCGCCGATCCGAACGTCACCGTGAACTCCGCCAGCACCGCCGCCTTCCACACGCAGCATAATCTCGGCGCCGAATGCGTTCTTGGCAAAGTTGATCATGGCATCGCCATCCGCCGTCACGATGTATGGCGTGACTCTGTGAAAGCCGCGCGGAATGGGATCGACGCCCTTTTGTGAAATCCGTCCGCCCTCGGGCCCGGTTGTCAGCTGCTCCATGCGCCTGTGCATCTCTTCTACCGAGACCTGCTCTTTAACCGTTATTCCTCTCCACTGGTAGCCAAACGGATCGCCCAGCGTGACATCCCGGCGCCCGTAGAACTGATCCTTCAGCGG
>JASICF010000155.1 GCA_030044775.1 Candidatus Sulfotelmatobacter sp.
GAATCGAGTTCGGCCTGTTGCGCCAAACCACCGTCCCCGGCGAAACCTTGCGTACCGGTGCCCGCCATGGTGTTGATGATGTCATTCTGGCCGTTCACGTAGCGAAGTTTGTTGTCGCCCGTATCGGAGATATAGCCGTTGCCCGAGGAGTCAAGGAATATCCCTTGCGGCAGGCGCAAGAGGCCCTTAGTCGCAACCGAGCCGTCATTGCAGCCGCTGGTGGGTTGCGGACAAGCGGCATGCATTTGTCCGGCATAGGGGGTAATCGTGACGCCTCCGCTGGTCGCACCCATGATGACGCGGATCTCGTGATCGCCCGTGTCGGCGATATAGATGTCGCCCGCTGCATCCACGAAAATTCCTGAGGGGGCGTTGACCTGGGCGCCGCTGGCCGGGCCATTGTCGCCGCAGGTGGTGTTGGTAATCGGACACGCGGTGCCATTGCCAACGATGGTTTGAATGTCACCGTTTACAATAGACGTGCCCGCAATCGTGATGGTGGATGAACCCATATTAGCGACACGAATGCGATTGTCATCGGTATCAGCAATGTAGATGTTGCCGGCGCTGTCTAGCGCTATCGACGTGGGAATATTCAGCTCGGCATCCAGCACGGGGCCGTCATCGCCGCAAACATTTGTTCCAGTGGCGATGTCGCACTTGGTTCCGTTTCCTACAATCGTATTAATAATCCCGTTCGGCGTAACCTCGCGAATTCGCGAGTCGGCGATATCGACAAGATAGAAATCGCCTTGGGTGTCCTCGACCACGTCGGTCACCAAGCCAACCGTGGCCGCGCTGATTGGGCCGCCGTCGCCGGAGTAATATCCCCATCCCTGGCCGGTATAGGCCTGCAACGTGCCGCCTGCGAGCAGTTCAAAAACATAGGCTGAGGCTGGAGCGGCAATGTAAAGGTTGCCCTGACCGTCTTTCAGCACAGCCGTTGGACCCGGAAGGTCGGCTTGCAGCGGGATGGAAGGTATTGCACCGCCGCCCGCGATCGTGCTGACGGTGTTCGGCGCCTGTTGAGCGCTGCCGGTTGCAGCCGCCGCAATCAGAAGCAGGGTGCCGAGCACCGCATTGAAGATTTTCGCCGCGGGGACGCGGCTGATCGAAAGGTTAGGGCTTGATTTCACAAATGCCTCCACGTCTTCGGACTAACACTTCCCCCGTTTCACAGGGTCTGTAGTTGCGAGGGGTTTTGGTTCCAGAAACTCTTTTCAACTCAGGGATCGACAATCGAGGGGAGTGCAGGGGGCCGGCAAAAAACGACATCCGCAAATACAGCCTCCGCAATGTGAACTTAACCTATCCGGCCATGCAAAAAGCTGCAAGAGGTCAAAAGACCCTACGGCAAGGCCGTAGACTGCCGAAAACTCCGCCTGACTAAGTCTTCTTCTTCCGCCCGATCATGATGTAGAGAGCCCCATCGGCGCCGCCGCTGAGCAACATCTCCACCTCGGTCATCCAGCGAGTGAACTTCGTGCCCTTATCGTGCGGCTCGAAAAGCTTTTCTTCGTCGGTAAACGGACCGGGATCGATTTTCGGGATGCTCGAAAGGTATTCGAAGCCGTTCGACTCATACCAGTCAAGCAGCTCGCTGTAGGTGTGCTTGCTCTCGTGCGGATGCTTGTACTGATCGTAGAACCACGCGCGCTTGCGATCGGCGTTGTAGTTCTTGTTCCGCATGTGCGCATCGAGAAATGCAAGCTTATCCTTGGTCGCGCGGAACAGGAAACGGCGGAAGTCGGTCGTCAGCCGGCCGATTTTGTTATACAGCCCGATGATGATAATCCCGTTAGGTTTCACCAGCCGCGAGATCGATTTGAAGGCGCCGTAAGGATCGGCCGTGTGGTGGAGCACTCCGTTCGAAACCACCAGATCGAACGCTTCATGCTTGAACGCCGGCCGGAACAAATTCATCTGCACGAAGCCGGCATTTTTGATGCGGCAGCGGCTGCGAAAACCATTCGCCAGGCGCAGGGAGTGCAGGCACATATCCGAGCCAAAAACCCGCCGGTTGTAGTGCATGCCGAGAAAATTTGTGAGCTGTCCGGTGCCGCAACCGACTTCCAGAACTGCCGCGCCCTGCGGAATCTGCTCATCGAGCAATCGCGCGAACATTCCGCGGCGGGCTTTTTCGAGCAGCGTCTGTTCGGAGTCGATGTCGTCATAATTGGGAAAAGGATTCTCCTCGTAAAACGACTTCACGATATCCGTCACGTCGCCCTTTTGCGCCTCGGGATCGTTCGGCGCAAACAGTTGCGGAATGCCGTTATCGATATTGAAGCTCCTCGCGCAACCACGGCAACGCAGCGCCGATTCGCCCTGGAAATCCAGGTCCGCTCCACAATACGAGCAGGCCAGCATATCGATCGAGCGTTCCAGCAAAGTGCGCGGTGGAGCTTGGGTGGCCAGTGTGCTCATGTGTTCCTCTATGCGATCTGCTTATCGACAATATAGTTGCCGAGAATCAGAGAATCCATTTCGCTCTTCGAGAACGTATTGAAGGCGTTCGCCGGAGTATTTACGATCGGTTCGCCTTTCAGGTTGAACGAAGTGTTCAAGATAACCGGCACGCCAGTCGCCTGTCCAAAACGCTCGATCAGCCTGTAGTAGCGCGGACTTTCCGATTTGAAGACAGTCTGCAAGCGGCCTGTGCCGTCAACGTGTGTGATAGCCGGCAGCGTTGCATGTTCCTTCTCGCGCACCGGCACTACATACTGCATATAGCGCGCCGGCGCATGCTTGGTCGCGTTCGGCAGATCGAAATACTTTTCCGCCGATTCCGCCAGGACCGACGGAGCAAACGGCCGGTACGGCTCGCGGAATTTGATCTTCGCGTTGACGATGTCCTTCATGTTGGGATTGCGCGGGTCGGCGATGATGCTGCGCGCCCCGAGCGCTCGCGGTCCCCACTCGAACCGTCCTTGCGACCATCCCACGACTTTTCCGTCGATCAACTGCTCGACCACGCGGTCCAGCAATTGATCTTCATTTTCGCAGTGAGTGTGCGGAATATTGTTCTTCACCAGAAAATCCCTGACTTCGCCATCCGAGTTCTCGCGTCCCCAGTAGGCATGCTGCATAGTGAAGTTGCGGGGCTTGCCGAGAACCGTGTTGTAAGCCCACAGGGCAGCGCCGAGCGCGCCGCCGCCGTCGCCGGCTGCGGGCTGGATGTAGAGCTCTTCGAAGCCCGACTCTTTCAAAATCCGCGCATTCGCCACGCTGTTGAGAGCGACGCCGCCCGCCATGCAAAGCTTGGTCATGCCGGTCGTCTGCCGCAGATAGCGCGTCATATTCACCAGTATGTCTTCGGTCACTTTCTGAATGCTGGCCGCGATGTCGGCGTAATGCTGGTTGAGTTTGGAAAGCTCCTGAACATTGCTGGGCGCTGTGCCGAAATACTTCGGGAAGCCGGTTTCCATCGTGAAGAACAGGCTCTTCGGCGGCCGCGGCGCTCCAAACAACGTCTCAAACTTGTCGCTGTAAGTCTTGTAGGTCGAATGATGGAAGCAGAAATAATCCATATCCAGCGCAAACGAGCCGTCGGAATTCTGCTTGATCATCTTCCAGACTTTATCCACGTAGCGGGGCTGGCCGTATGGCGCCATGCCCATGACCTTGTATTCGCCTTCGTTCACCTCGAAGCCGAGAAATGCCGTAAACGCGCTGTAGAGCAAGCCCAGCGAGTGCGGGAATTCGATCTGCTTCTGCAGTTTGACCTCGGTTCCGCGTCCCACGCCGTAAGCCGCGGTTGCCCATTCGCCCACGCCATCCACCGTCAGTACCGCTGCCTCTTCAAACGGCGAGCAAAGGAACGCACTGGCCGCGTGCGAAAGATGGTGCTCGGAAAACAGAATCTTTTCTTTGGGCACACCGATTTCGGTCTGCAGCTTCGTGCCCACCCACAGCTTGTCCGTCATCCAGGTGATCATCGACTCGCGGAAGACTTTGTACGATTTGGGGTACGTCGCGAGAGCCATCATCAGGATGCGGTCGAGCTTGCGGAACGGCTTCTCGAAGAAGACCACGTAGTCCAGGTCTGCGCCGCTTATGCCTTCCTGCTCCATGCAGAACTTGATGGCGCGGCTGGGAAAACCGTAGTCATGTTTGATGCGCGAGAAGCGCTCTTCTTCGGCAGCGGCCACCAGCACGCCGTCTTTCAACAGCACTGCCGCCGCATCGTGGAAATAGCACGAAACTCCAAGGATATACACGTTATTGCCTCATTGCCGCCTGCATATCGCGGGCGTCGCCAGTATGGTCCTGCCACTCGGTTGGTGCATGTTTCAATCGTAGGGGATCGGAAAACGCGCGCGTTCCCAGGCCAAACGGCGCCAGGAGCGCATAGAAGACGGTCAGAATCACGCGCGCCTGAAAATTGCCGATGCGGTGCGCGAGTTCCTTCCAGGCCTGCCATATTCTTTTCAGCATAAAGTTGACTTCCCTTTTGAATCCCGAATTCTTCTTGCTAAACGCTCTCCGCCCGTGTCGCGGCAGCTAGCGAGCGGAAACCGCCGCCCGCGCCGGTGTCACGGCCTGCGCCGCGTTCACCTGCGTCGCCGGATTCGCGCATGCCGCCTGGTAATTGGGCAAGCCCTCAACCATCTTCAGCAGTTCATTCGCAATGATCGTGTGCCCTTTCACCGTGGGGTGTGCCGGATCCATGAACACGCTGCTCTGATCGTACTGGCTGATGATTGGAATCATGTTCACCATCGGAACATTGTTCTGCTGCGCAAACTCCATCATCGCTTTCTGGAACGGATGTTTCGGAGTCTGCGGCGTTTCGCCGTCGGACCCCAGCATCAGGAAAACCAGCTGCACGTTATAGCGGCGGCACAGCGCCAAACTCTGTTCAAGGTTTCCGTTGAACTGGCTCATGTCCAGGTTGTCCATGCCTTTGAGGGTGTCCAGTGTTCCCGCCATCAGCAGGTGCCGCAACCGGTAATACGCGAATCGCCGGAGCAAGTCTTCAATCACATAGTTGTAGATCGCGCTGCGCCGCGCAATCGACTTCCACTCCACACGCCGCAGAAATCTCTCCCGCTCCACGCCCTGCAGCTTGGTCAGCTTTTCAAAATTGCTGTTGTAGCTGTAGGCCACAATCGCTACATCGGGACGGGTGGCCGGATCTTCCACGACTTCCTTCAGTTTCTCGGCAACCAGGGAATTGGGATAGGCGTTTACTCCCGCCGACACCACCTGAAAATGCTCCTTCGTGCAGCTTCCGTGGTTCAGGTCCCGCTCCATGATGGCGCTGTAATGCGAGTTGTCATCCACGCCCCATCCCTGGGTCGCAGAGTCTCCGAACGAAATTACGCGAAATTGATCGCTCGTCTTTTGCGTCAGATCGACCGGATAGCGGAATCCCTGATTGTTGATGGTGATCGGAAGATGATTCACCACGGTCAGCGTGGTCCCCGGCTCAGGCACCCACAGCAATCGTTCATCCGGCCGGTAAATCGTGTAGTGCCCGAACCCGAACAAGCGCAGCGTGCCTTCGAACAGCAGGCACAGGATAAATAACCCCAGCAGGCCTTTCAGAAAACCGTGCTTTCCGGAATTCTTGCTTGAAGTATTGCTTCTAGCAGTAGTACGCGTGTCGCTCATTTCGGAAAAAACTCCCTTGCTCTCCGCCAGGATGCGCCTCGTCCCGGATCAAAATTGATTTGGCCAGGCGCTAATTCACACGAACCGCGCCCGGCCTTCATGCTTAAAACATGGTGTAAATGAAAGGAGCGAGCGAGGAGCTTTGCGCCACCACGATGAATGCTCCCAGCAGAAACAGCGTGATAATGATCGGCAGGACCCACCAGCGGCGGCCTCCAAAGAAAGAAAACAGTTCGCCGGCAGTCCTCATATTTCGAGCAGCGCTCCGAAAAAACGACATTGGATCTTTCTCCTCTAAAATTTCACTCTGGTTATGCAGCGCGGCTAGTCACTTCGCCCACCTTCCAGGTCTCAGTTTCACCTGGGGCTTATCCGATCGCGACTAATGCAAAACGCCGAAGAAGCTGCAGAATTATTCTCTTAATAGCTTGGTTGGGGAGAGATACGACTGAAATCAGAACCAGCTCAATTGCACCGAGACTACGTGCCATCGCAAATTATTGCAAGAGGAAGGAAGTTAAGGGACTAAAGACCCTATGCGCCGTCAGTTCCTCTTTAAGACATGCCTGCTAGTGGTTCAAAACAAGCAACTTGGACATGCAAGAGTCGCCCGTCCTATCGCTCAGGCAGCCTGAAATTGAGGGTTATTGTTGTCTGGATCTCAACGGGGCTTCGCGAGACCACCAGCGGCCTGAATCGCCATTGCTTTACCGCGGCAATCGCCGCCTCCGCAAGCACCGGGTCGCCCTGTATCAAGCTTACATTCTCCACGGCGCCGTCGTGCCCCGCAACCACTTGCAATACGACCTGTCCTTGAATCCCTTGGCTGCGCGCCGTTTCGGGGTAGTCCGGCTCCACGCGATGCACCAATCGGCCTTCCGCGGTTGCGGGTGCCAGTTCATACATTGCCGCCGGCTCGACGGCGTTGGCCGCTTCGGCTCCTGGCTTGTCGCTGGTCGGGCCTGCACCAGGTCCATAACCTTCGCGAAAGACTTCTTTTCCGTTCTCGTAAACAACCAGGCCTCCATGCGGCACGCGTGGATCGACCGGCTGCCTGGTCGCCGCCGCACCCTCACTGGCCGTAGCATCCGCCAGTTGAGCTGTGCTGGCTATTCTTCCGGAGTCTCCTGTGCCGATGGCGGTGTTCGAGCCGCTGGCGGCATGATGATGAATCGTTGATTTTCCGATCAGGCGCTCGCCCGCAATCGTGGTCAAAAGCACAGCAAACGCGAGGACCGCTGCGGCCAGAACCCACGTAATCGTGGTGATGGCCTGGTGGCCCGGCGCAATGGCTCCATCAGCCTGAGCTTCATCTCGGTTTTCTTCCCCGCTTTCCGGCTGCTTCGCTCTTCCATCGAATTCCGCCACCACTGGTCTCACGGATGAACCAAGCCCAACGGGCGCGACGCCAACCCTCGTGTCTTCGAGGTTCTTTCCTTCCGCCGGAGTCAATTCCTGCCGCAATGTTTGTTCCTCAACCGGGTCCGGCGTCGCTTTTTGCGGCAGCACCATGGCTGGCTCGGCCGCCTGTGCAACGCTGCTCAGCACATATTGCGAAAAGACCCAGAGAGCGCTTGTCACGCCGTCTTTAAACAGTCCGGCACGCGGCGAGAATGCGGCCAATACGCCCAGCAACGTTCCCCTCTGGATCACCGGCAGCGCAATCGCCGAGCGTATTCCAAGATTCCGGCAGAGCTCAGGGTCCATGCGCGGATCTGCCTGCGAATCATCGCACCGCTGTGTCTTGCATGTCCGGATACACTCGGCAATCAGGCCCGACTCGCTGCTGAGCCGTGCGCCCAGCTCCGGCGCGCTCGTCCCCGTGCTCGCCCGGCACACCCAAGCCCCATCGCGCTGCAGGATCACCGCCGCGCTGCTCGCTCCGGTCGCGGCGCATGCCTGCTCCACAATCTCGTGCAGCACGACTTCCAGCGCCAGGTCGACAGACAGCTCCGCGGGTAACTGTCCGCCTTCGTGCGAGGAAAATTTAGCCGTTAGTTCGGCCAGCTCGGATTCAAACTCCGGCAGTTCTCCCGCGCGTGGTCGCATCGCATGGAGTCTTCCACCCAGAGAGGCAGAGGCTGGCCGTGCTCGATCGGAGGAGGGGTCGGCGCGACCTGAATCCGGCTCCGGAATGGGATGGTGAGCCATGCGAGACAATAACTCGTAGGCGGAGTGTGCCGCCAAAGTCACAGGTTGTCAACAACAAATCGGAGCGAGCGTCTTCCCCTGCCCCAAGGCGAACTCTGGGCTGTTCGCCTAGCTTTTCGTCGCTGGATTCAGGCTGTAACGCGGGTCGCTAGGCAGAAAGACGCAAGACCGCAAAACAGCTCTCGAGGTTCCGAAACGGTATTAAAGGGTAATCACCAGGTCACCTGTAGAGACTTTTGCTCCCTCCCCTCAACTGGTGAAAATGCTAAAATGAGTTTGCCTTGGAGCGGGCCTGTTTCCTTCATCCAAGCGCAATTGCTTCCTCCCCGTGGCTTCTGTTGGAGACACCTGAAAACATAGCCGCTGCAACATCTTTCATCCAGGGAGTCTGAACATGCGGATCGCTGTGGTTGGTTCGGGATACGTGGGATTGGTGGCGGGCGCCTGCTTGGCCGACCTCGGCCACGACGTCATTCTGGTCGATAACGACAATCGCAAGCTTGCGGCACTGCGAAACGGCGAAACCCCGATTCACGAAAAGTTTTTGCCTGAACTGTTGCAGCGGCATCGCGGTCATCGGCTGCAATTCTCCGACAACCTGCACGAGGCCGTTCGCGCCAGTTCCGCCATTTTCGTCGCCGTCGGAACTCCGCCCACCGAATCCGGCGACGCCGATCTTTCCTATGTAGAGTCGGTCGCGCGTGAAATCTCCGGCGCCATCAACGATTACAAAGTCGTCGTGGAAAAAAGCACCGTTCCGGTTTACACCAGTGAGTGGGTACGCCGCATCATTCTGCGCAATGGCGCCGATCCGGATTCATTCGATGTCGCTTCCAACCCCGAGTTTCTCCGCGAAGGCACCGCCGTCACCGATTTTCTTTTCCCCGACCGGATCGTGATCGGTTGCGATACCGAACGCTCGGCGAAGGTTTTGGGCGAAATCTATGAACCGCTCACCGGCGGCGCTTACTATCAGCGCGCCGACGCCATCCCCGCTCCTGACCGCGCTTCGGTTCCTCCGCCCATCATCGTTACCAGCAGCAAGAGCGCGGAACTGATCAAGCATGCCTCGAACGCTTTCCTGGCGATGAAAATTTCATTTATCAATGCGGTCGCATCGGTCTGTGAATCGGTCGGCGCCAACGTGAACCAGGTCTGCCGCGGCATTGGGACCGACACCCGCATTGGCCCGCGCTTCTTGAATCCCGGCATCGGCTACGGCGGTTCATGCTTTCCCAAAGATGTAATGGCGTTCCGCGCAGTCGCTCGCGAGTCCGGCTACGACTTCCGCCTGCTCGATGAAGTCATGCGCATTAACGAGGAGCAGCGCCAGCGTTTTCTGCGTAAAGTGCGCAGCGCCCTCTGGACCCTTCGCGGCAAGCATCTCGGCGTGCTCGGCCTCGCCTTCAAAGGCGGCACCGATGACATTCGCGAATCGCCGGCTCTATTCCTGGTGCAGGCACTCTTGCAGGAAGGTTGCAAAGTCACCGCCTACGACCCGGCTGCCATGGAGCGCACGCAGGAAGTGATGAATTCGAATCTGAAATACGCCAACTCTCCCTACGAAGCCGCCCACGGCGCCGACGCGTTGCTGATTCTCACGGAATGGGAGGAATTCGCCAATCTCGATCTCGAACGCCTCACCAGCGAGTTGCGATATCCCATCGTGATTGACGGCCGCAATCTTTACGATCCCGATGTGATGGCCGCGCACGGCATCACTTACTACAGCGTTGGCCGTGCCGCTTCCCATCCCGACGGCATTCCCGCCGGCGCTTTGAAGAATGGCGTCATGAAGAACGGCCTCCCGAAAGCATGAGCCCGGTAAACAGAGTAAGCTGAACGAATAAGGTAAATGAACAAGCAACGCGCTCTGGTCACCGGCGGCGCCGGATTCCTCGGATCCCATCTCTGCGATGCCCTGCTCGCCGAAAGCTGGAGTGTGGTCTGCGTCGATAACCTGCTCACCGGCCGCCAGGCAAACATTGACCATCTCCGAAATGAAGCGGCTTTCGAGTTTGTAGAAAAAGACATTTGCCGGCCCTTCGATGTCGGGCGCGTCGATTACGTCTTCCACTTCGCCAGTCCCGCCAGTCCCGTCGACTACACCGAGCATGGAATCGAAACCCTGCAAGTCGGCTCGCTCGGCACCTTTCACGCGCTCGACGTCGCGAAAAAATACAATGCGAAATATCTCGTCTCGTCTACTTCCGAGTGCTACGGCGACCCGCTCGAGCATCCGCAGAAAGAAACCTATTGGGGCAATGTCAACTCAATCGGCCCGCGATCGGTCTACGACGAGGCCAAACGCTTCACCGAAGCCGTCACCATGGCTTATCACCGCTATCACAAGGTCGATACCCGGATCGTACGCATTTTCAACACCTATGGCCCGCGCTTGCAGTTGAACGACGGCCGCGTGGTCTCGAACTTCATGAAGCAAGCGCTCCGAGGCGAACCGCTCACCGTCTACGGCAATGGCAGCCAGACGCGCAGTTTCTGCTACGTGAGCGACGAAATCGATGGCTTCCTGCGCCTGTCAAAATCGAATGAGCATCTGCCGGTAAATATCGGCAATCCCACTGAATTTACGATTCTCGAATGCGCCCGGCTCGTCTTGAAAGTCATGGGCTCCAAAAGCAAAATCGCATACGAGCCTCTGCCGCAGGATGATCCCAAGCAACGCCGCCCCGACATCACCAAAGCTAGAACCCTTCTTGGTTGGGAGCCGAAAATCCAGCTCGAAGCGGGCTTGCGCCTGTCGCTCGATTACTTCCGCACCGCAGTCGCAGCCGAAACATCAACGGCGAAATAGACTCGGGCGCGGCTTTACCCCACTTCCGAATCGAATTCGCCATTCGTTCTTGATCCCCGCATAGGTGAACGTGATACTCTGACCGGCGCGTTTTAAGACGCAAAGTTCCTACGCTTTGGCACGGAATCCACCAACGGAGAAAAAATATTCAATGCGAACGCTGATTCTGAAGGTTGTCGCACTCGTCGC
>JASICF010000156.1 GCA_030044775.1 Candidatus Sulfotelmatobacter sp.
GATGCTGCTTGAAATCCTGCAGCACGTGCTGAGGATCAAGGCGCGGATCGGGATAATCCAGGCCGGTGACAAAACCAAGCGACACGACATTGTCTTTACCGCCGTAGATCCACGCGCCACCATATTCTTTGGGAGTAAGCGGCCATCCCAACGTATAGATCACTTCACCCGCAGCAATTCGGCCTGCTGGAACTTCCCAAAGTTCCTTAACGCCAACTCCATACGTTTGCGGATTCGCATTCTTCGCCAGATCGAATTTCGAGACGAGCTGTTTGGCTAGTGATCCTCGAGGACCTTCGGCGAGAATGACGATTTTAGCGTTCAGGTCATATCCCGGCTCGAAGTTCGATTTCTGATGGCCCTCTTTGTCAATGCCTTTATCGTCGGTTCTAACGCCTACGACACGATCGCCATCGCAAAGCAATTCCGACCCCGCGAATCCGGTAAAGATAGTGATTCCGGTCTCTTCAACCTTGCTGCCAAGCCACTTCACAAATCGATTCAGCGAGATAACGTAATTGCCGTGATCGCGCAATGGCGGCGGAGTGATCGGCAGTTTGAACTTGCCTTGCTTTGTCAAGAAATAAACCGCTTCTTTGCTGACCTCGGCATCAATGGGCGCTTCCTTCTCAAAGCCAGGGAGCAGTTCGCGCATCGAGCGCGGATCGAGCAAAGCTCCAGAGAGGCAGTGCTGGCCGATTTCGCGTGCTTTTTCGAGAACATAAATATTCTCTTTGCTGAGTTGCGAGTCAGTGTGCGCGGTATTGTACGCGTCGATCAACTGCGAGAGCCGCAGCGCGCATGCCATTCCAGCCGGTCCGCCGCCAACGATAACGACGTCGGCCGGCATCTGCGGGCGCTCAATGCCTTCAATGGGTTTGCGGAAGATCAGCATTGCAGTCTTTTTGTCATTCCTTCTTCAGTCATTGGCTAGGCTGGAAATGTCACCAAGACCGAGCAATTTCCGGTCGGCAGTTACTAACGTCAAGTTTAGGACCTTGGCCGTTCCCGCGAGAAAACGATCCGCCGGATCGGCGTGAGGCAGGCGAAGAGCGAGACCAACGCGTACAATCTCGGCTGTCAAAGGCGCTTCGCGCATCTGTTCGGCAGCGCGCTCGACCCACGACAACGGGTTCTCCATACGAATCCGGCCCTTCTGCATTAGCGCCAATGCTTCCCAGACACTCACAGGAGAAATCCAGAGTTCATTGTCGTGGTTCGAGAGTTCGTGCGCAGCACGCTTCCCAATACGCGCCGCATCCGACTTTGCCCATATCCAAATGTGGGTATCAAGCAGCAGCTTCAATCGCGATAGGCCTCAAACTCATCGAGGTCGATGACGGGAGAAACGATGTCGCCGAGAATCTCGACCGTTCCTGCCATATCTCCTAGGAATTTTCGCTTGCGATCCGGTCCCGCGGGGATCAGTTCCGCAACGGGACGGCCGTGCCGCGTTATCCGCAATGGCTGGCGGGTCTTATACACCTGATCAATCAGCCCCAGACACTTGGCCTTGAATTCAGAAATGTTGACTGTCGCCCCCGATCCCGAATCGGTTGCCCTACGCTGTGTCAGGGCGTCGATCACATCGGCCGCTTCTTTCTCAGTGAAATGATAACGACGAGTGTCTTTGTGCACGAACGCGAGTTCTTTGTCCCGCAGACGCTTGCGAAAATTCTTGGGCGTCATATTCAGTCGTGCCGCAACATCCTTCGCACTTAGATCGCGCTTTGACATCTTTCCCACCTCGCAAGCGTCAGTTGATGACCAGTATTCTATCTATGGTCAATAAACTAGTCAAATACGAGGTCATCCCGCCTTCGCCTTCTTCACTTCCTCAATCAGCGGCGGCACGATATCGAACAGATTGCCCACCACCGCATAATCGGCGATTTCGAAAATCGGCGCTTCGGAATCTTTGTTGACCGCGATGATCGTGCGCGATCCTTTCATGCCGACAATGTGCTGAATCGCTCCACTAATGCCGAGAGCCAGATAGAGCTTCGGCGCAACCGTTTGGCCCGACGATCCGATCTGGCGATCCATCGGAAGCCAGCCCGAATCGCAAATCGGGCGCGATGCCGCCAGCTCCGCGCCGAGCGCGTCGGCGAGCTGTTTGGCTATCTCGATATTTTTTTGCTCTTTGATTCCTCGGCCGACGGAAACGATGATCTCCGCCTGCGTCAGATCGACCGCCTGCTTGGCCTCTTTGAAGACTTCTTGCGGCTTGTTGCGCACGACTCCGTCGCCGATTTCAACTTTTACAGTTTCGACAGGCGCGGCGCTCGAACCGGCTTCCGCCTGATCTCCACGAAATGCGCCATTTTGAAATGTGGCAAACCAGGGTGCGTCAGAGTTGAAACCAACATCCGCCGCGAGCTTGCCTTGAAACATCTGCCGCGTGAACAGCAGCTTGCCACTCTCATGCTTGAATCCAATGCAGTCACTGATCACAGCTCGTCCCATCGCGGTGGCGAGCTTGGGAATGAAATCGCGCACCTGATAGGTGTGCGGCATCAACACAAGCTTAGGTTGCTTCGCCGTGATGAGTTGCTGAAGTGCCGCAGCGAAAGCATCCGGCGTGTAGGGCTCGAGTTTCGGCGATTCAAGGGCATATACCTTGCTTACTTTTTTCCCGGCAACTTCCCCGGCGATGCCCGCGACGCTTGCTCCAACCACCCCGGCTTCAAGACTCCATCCGGTCGCCGCGCCAATCGACTGCCCGGCGGCAATCGTCTCCCAGGAGACGCGGTTCAGTTTTCCTTCGCGTTGTTCGACAACCACAAGAATCGTATCAGCCATATCTAAAGACGTTCTCTCATAGACTCTACTAACCTTGATGTCATCCCGAACCGGCGCGAAGCGCCAGAGAGGAACCTGCTGTTTGCTCGGCCGCTTAAATCACTCTCAATTCATTCCTCAGCTTGTCTACCAGCTTCTTCGCGACCTCTCCTGGCGGGCCTTCGATCTTTTCCGTCTTTTTTGTTTTTTGAGGAACGTACAACCGCTCGATCTTCTGCAAATTCTCTCCAATCGCCGATTGCACCTCCGCCAGCGCCACCTTGCGGATCGGCTTATTCTTCGCCTGCTTGATGCCAATCAAGGTGGCGTAACGAAGTTTGTTGATGCCGGATTGAATGGTCAGGACAGCAGGCAGCGGCATATCGACGAACTGGAAATAACCGGCTTCCAATTCTCGCTTTACGCGAATGCCGCTGTCGTTCTTTTCGATCTGCATGATGATGGTGGCGTGCGGCCAGCCGAGCAACTCGGCAAGAATCACGCCAGTCTGCGCGTAGCCATAATCATCGGACTGCAAGCCGGTAAAAATCAGATCGAACTGTTCGTCTTTGATGGCGGCAGCAAAGGCCTTCGCAGTGTTCAGCGCGTCAAGCCCCAGAAAGGCATTGTCTTCAAGATGTATCGCGCGGTCCGCTCCTTTGGCCAGGGCCTCGCGCAAAACCTGTTGAGCGCGCGCCGGCCCTGCAGTAATCACTACCACCTCGCCCTTATGCTTTTCGCGCTGGCGCAAA
>JASICF010000157.1 GCA_030044775.1 Candidatus Sulfotelmatobacter sp.
AGAAACAGGATCCGGCTGGTTGGCCGGAATCCTGTTGTTGTGGCCACAAAAAAGGGCGGGCTTCGAGGATCGGCTTCACGCCCGTGAATGGTTGCAGGCGGCTAGGTCTGCCAATATTTGTGATCGCGCAGGAAGTAATCTTCGTTCCAGAAATTCAACGCCGTTTTCAAGAAGAGCAAGCCAACCCGCAAATGTCCCATCCTCTGGAGGCGTCGATTGGTCGTATAAACGCCTCCGCGAACGATGCGGAACCGCTTACGCTCAACTTGCTGGGTGAGCAGGTAATCCTCGCCAAAAAGCACTTGTTCGTGGAAACCGCCGAGTTCGCGGAACTTTTTTAGATCGAACAGCATAAACATTCCAGTTGCGAACGGACGGTGCAAGCACGAAAGGTACTGAAAAAGATCATTGCCTGCATACACCAGCTTGTCGGTCCAGCTGCCGTCACGGCAGAGAACGTTCGTGGTCACGCAGTGCAGTTGCCTCCGTTTGGCGGCTTCCATGGCACGACGAAGCAGAGACGGTGATGCCAATTCGATATCGGCGTCAAGAAACAATACATAATCGCTGTCAGCCTGCGCCGCGCCGAGATTGCGGCCAACAGAAGGCATCCCGCCACGAATGACGCTCACATTCAGCCGATTGCGAAAACCGAGAACGATTTCCGGCGTGCCATCGGTCGAGTTGGCATCAGCGACCAACACTCTCGTACTCGACATCTTCGAGTAGTCCTGGTTCGTCAGCGAAGTCAGCAAACGCGGAATCAGCTTCGCTTCGTTCTTCGCCGGAATGACGATCGTCAATTCGGCCGGCAAATTCGTGCTCGGCAAATTCGTGCTCGGCAAATTCATGCTTGTTGAACTCATGGATGCGTACCTCCTGTTCGTCGACGGTCAAATACGTCATGCGGGAATCGACCCATCCGCCCGCGTTGTAATAATCAATGCCCTCTTGCTTCACATGGACCGCCTCGTGGGTATGACCGCAGAAAATGCGGTCGGCGCCATGTTGCCGGGCGAACTGCAGCGCTCCCGAAGCCACCTTCGTTGACATTCGCAACCAGCGCGTGTTTAGCCGGTCGATGAGGCGTGCGATCGGCTTGCTCTTGAAGTCCAGTTTCTGCAATTTCAGATAAAGCGAAGTTCCAAGCGTGCTTAAGCGTACGTTGTTGACCTGGAAGCCATCGAACTGATGGCCATGAATCGCCAGATGCCGCAGGCCGCCGCACATCCACTTGTAATGCTGGTAAACCCGAACCCCGACCAGGTGCGACATAATATTGGCCAACCCGTGATCGTGATTCCCCTCCACCCAGATGACCTCAATGTTGCGCTTGGGGTTGGAAAGCTTGCGGATATACCCGAGAAACTTCCAGTGCTCTTTGGTGAGGCGGGCAAAATTCAGGTCGGCGAAAATGTCGCCCAGAAGAATTAATCTCTTGAACCGCGCGCCCTTCAGGACCTGCGTGGCTTCGTGCGCATGACTCATCTCTGCACCGAGGTGCAGGTCGGAGAGGATCAGCGTGTTGTAGACATGCAGATCCATACTCCGTTTGTAGCAGGCGAATGTTACGGCCTGATGAACACTGCATCAAAATTAGTGCATAGTAACTACCAAAGTAACCTGAGTAATCATGCGATAAATAGGCAATCCCAGCGGCTTTCCCGAGGAGTCCTTATGTTTCAACCGTGTGAATAGCGCCCCGTTTTTCGCGTAGACTGAATTTCCTTGAAAACCATTGGAAAAATTCTGGCACGCTACACAGCCTGGATTTGGGGACTCCTACAGCATCTGGGAATCTGGGGAGTTTTTGTGATCGCCTTCGCTGATTCCGCCTTGCTCGGCATGCCGATGGACGCGATCGTTGCGACGTATGTCTATCACGACCGCAAGCGGCTTCTGTTCTATGTGATCATGGCGTCATTCGGTTCGGCGCTGGGCAGCATCCCGCTTTACTTGATCGGCTACGCCGGCGGCGAAGCGCTGCTGCGCAAACGCATTTCCGAAGAGCGCTTCCAGAGGATTCACCGATCGTTCGAGCAGCATGAATTCTGGGCGCTAATGTTCCCCGGAATGCTGCCGCCCCCTACCCCTTTCAAGATTTTCGTTCTGTGCGCGGCAGTCTTTGAGATGAAATTCCGCGATTTCTTTGCGGCTGTGTTCGCCGGGCGGTTCGTGCGCTTCTTGGTTTTATCTGTGCTCGTTCTTTATTTTGGTCCACAAATTGTAGGTTTGATGGGGACCCTGGTCCGGCGGCATCTGGCGGCGCTCGCCTTCGCCGTAGCGGCCGGCACGCTCGTATGGCTGCTGCGACGGCAGCACATTCGAAGACGCAAGCGGGCAGTTCGAAACCGTTAAGACGGAAAATCGCGGATGACCCGCAAAGACCGATCTGCGCAAGCAATTTTTCTACGCGGGAGCGATGTGATCCCCCGCCGCCTTGTGCATCCAGCGGGAAAGCGCCGTCAGAAACACGGGTGTCGTGAAGAACGCGATGGAAAAGAAAAGGTCGCTCTCGACCGTGCCGCGGAAAAACGGCAGGCCTGCCGCATAAGAC
>JASICF010000158.1 GCA_030044775.1 Candidatus Sulfotelmatobacter sp.
CTCGTCCATTGAGCCGGCCGAGGCGCGTCGTAATCGAAGCTCGCGGGTATTCGTTTTCCAGGTGCAACTTGACGAGCGGGGCGAAGCGGAAGCGCAGACGCTTTGCGTAAGTTTGCGGGAACGTTTCCCGGAGCAACCGATAGAGCAGAAAACCCGATTCGAAATCCGATCCGGTCAGCGCGTATTCAATCGAGCGCGTGCGGTCGCGCAGGTTGAGTTTCTTCGTTTTCTCGTCTGGCTTTCCCAGCAGGCGCTGCAGCCGCCGGCGAAGATCGGCGGTTTTGCTGACGTACGGCTCGGCCAGCGAGTCGTCGCCCCGAAGAAGAAATACGGTGGGAGCGGCGGGCGCGGCAGAAAAAATCTCGGCGTCGTGCTCGGTGGAGAACTTAAGGCGCTCAGTCAGCACAAAACTATTCTAAGCAAGTGCTCACCACAGAAGCACAGAGAAAAACAGAACTGAGAAGACTTACAGGCCGCCGTGGAACTTTCCGAAATAGTGAGCAAGATTCAGCGACATGAGCAGAATGCCTGACCCGGCAACCAAGACGTGCGTGGTTTTGCGCAGATCGAATCTGCCCACTCGGCAGACGAGCAGGTAGCTGACAACCAGATTGAAGAGGCCCCATAGGACGTTGACCGTCGAAGAGGACAGGTCGACTCCAGGAGGTGATGCGAACGGGCTCTGGAAGGCATGCCCCGAGATTCCATTACCGAGATGGGGTATGGCGTTCGCCAAGAACACTCCCCCCAAAAAGTACGATATGTAGTGATACCAGCGCATGGTTGCTCCGTTTCAGGCACCACTGCGGAATGTCAGCAAGCCTCGCTGAGGATCGTTTCGCAAAACCTGGCAATAATTTTACCGGAAGCTAGCGCTGCGGGCGCCTTTTCGAAAATCTGAATTTCCGTCCAGCTCAACAATTACGCACATTTCGTGAAGCCGAGAGCGCATTGGCTCTCCGATTCGATCTCCCAGGGTCTTATCCTGCCACGCTTGTCTGGCTGCCTCTTTGCTCGTGGACGGGAGATTATTTTTGTACTCGCCGGGCGGAAGGTTCGGAAGGTTTGTAGTGATTATCGTTGTGCGACTCTCATTGTAGCGGGCATTTAAGATAATGCTGACCGTGTCTCCAACCCACTCGGTCGGCTTGACGGCGCCCAGTTCGTCGAGAACAAGAACTTCAGTTTCAAACACTGGACGAAGTATGTCCAATTCCGTTGTTTGAACAGTGCTGTTATACGAATTCTGGATTTCTTTCAATAGCTCACGATAATCGTAGAAGAGGCATGGCACGCCCTTGCCCATCAGTTCCTTGATGACACCAACAGCAAGATGAGTTTTGCCGCTGCCGATTGTTCCGGTGAACAGAAGTCCAACGCCGTCGCGCGGATCATATTCTTGGGCGAATCTAAAGGCCTTGAAGTGGGCTCGCTCCAGCGACGGATGCGCTCCCGGAAAATCTGTGGAGTAACTGGCGAGCTCGCAGTGCTCATAGCGCCTCGGAATGCGGGCCGACGCGAGCAGGCTCTGATTCCGCGCCTGCAATCGACAGTCGCAACGGGTCACGCGCCGCTCGTTTATTCGCCTCTCGTCTTTGTGCGAGCCTGCGGGGATGGATTTCCATCCCGTTCCGTCGCACAAAGGACAAGTTTCGGTTTGAATGGTGGCCGCCATCTTCTATAACCTACTCTCGCTTGTTCACCTCTGACTTTGCACCCGTAGACGCATCTCCCGCAAGTAGGAAACCAGGATTCTCTGTGTACAAGCTGTGAAGCCGGCGGCGATTCTGTGGACGAACGAGGAGAATTTGCACCGGAAGCTTTCACCTCTCTCGCTTACCAGGTTTGAGGGAGTCCTGCCGAGATCAGCCCTGCAAGCCGCAAGCGCCGACACAGTATTGCAGAAGAGGCTACCCGTGCGGATTTTCACAGTTGACATTCCGCTAATTGAGAGGAAAATACGATTCCGTCGGGTTTCCCACTCAGTACAGAAGACCCCAATTCCCGGTTAGTGCTGGGCACGAAAGAAACCTGCGAGGAGAAACTATGAATAAAGCCGATCTGGTTGACAAGATCGCTGGCGCCTGCGAAATCAGCAAGGCGCAGGCTACAACCGCGATTGATACCGCCGTGACGAGCATTACCGGCGCACTGAAGAAGGGAGATCGAGTGGCACTGATAGGCTTCGGCACCTTCTCGGTTTCGCAGAGAAAGGCGCGAAATGGGCGCAACCCACAAACCGGTGCCACGATAAAGATCGCCGCCCGCAAGGTCGCAAAGTTCACTCCGGGGGCCGAACTGAAAAAAGCCGTCAATAAGAAGTAATCAGAGGAGTCACAGATTTCAGACAACGGCAGGGGTCGGCCCTGCCGTTTGTTGTTGTAGATGGCTTCTCGCCCATTTTTGTTCAGGCTATTTTTCAAGCGAACCGTTCCCTACATTTGCCGCTACAATGGCTCCACAATGATTGCCCATCTGCGCGGAAAGCTGCTCGCCAAGCGACCCAATCAGGTTGTGATTGAGACTGGCGGGGTGGGTTACGAGGTCGCCATCAGCGTTCCAACCTTCTCTGCGTTGCCAGGCGATGGTTCGGAGGTTTCGCTCCACATCCACACGCATGTCCGTGAAGACGTGATCGCCCTATATGGCTTCGTGGACTCCGCGGAAAAACGGCTGTTCGAGAAGCTGATGACTGTTAGCGGTATCGGAGCCAAGCTGGCGCTCACGATCCTGAGCGGGATGCCGGCCGATGAGATGGTGGTTGCGATTCGATCCAACGACGTCGGACGGTTGACGAAAATCCCGGGTATTGGCAGGAAGACGGCGGAGCGCCTGGTTCTTGAGCTTCGGGACAAACTCCCGGGCTCTTCGCCAGCGACTTCGGACTTGCCACAAGCGAGCCAGCTGGAACAGGATGTTCTCTCGGCTTTGCTGAATCTGGGTTATCCCAAACCCGCGGCGGAGAAGGCACTTGCTGCCACCCTCAGAGCGGATGCCGGAAGATCTCTGGATTCGGTTCTGCGAGCAGCGCTGTCAAACCTTCTCGCCTAGGCGCATCGTACGTAAAATCATAGATTTATTCCCACAATGCGTATGGCTTTACGGGCACTTCGTCTATAACTCAATCAAACATAACAAGTAAGCACAGCCAGGTGTTTGGTATGTGCGTTGCACGGCTCAGTTTCGCTTCCTTAGGTATTTATACCCTTTTTTCAGTTTCTCTAAGGCATTCTCAGTTGTGATTGGGGGTCTTCGAGGGTGTCGGAACATCTCAGCGCAACCGTTTTTTTGCAGAAGCTCTGTCCCAAATTCAACAATTGCCGAAAGGTCTCACCCACTTTTCCCAGGAGGAGTCTCGTGAAAATTCGCACGGCATTGGCTATTGTGGTTCTCTGTGGACTGACTGCTCTTCCCATGCTCACATTCTCGCAAACATCGACCACTGGAGCGGTGGCGGGGACGGTCAAGGATTCTTCCGGTGCGGTGGTCAAAGGTGCGTCTGTTACGCTCACCGATAATGGGACCAACACCGCGCAGACAGGGACAACGGACTCCTCGGGACGCTATGTATTTGCGGCCGTAAACCCCGGCATGTTCACGCTGAGGGTAGAGGCAAAGGGTTTTCGCACCAGCCTAACCAACAAGCTCGTGGTTGATGTCAACAAGTCGAGCAATGTTGACGTTATCCTTGAGATCGGCACTTCGGCCGAGGTTGTCGAAGTCACGGCGTCTGGCATGACCGAACTGCAGACGCAGGATGCCAGCGTTGGCGAGGTATTGAGCGGAACGGAACTCAATCGCTTGCCGGTGCAAGGCAGGCAAGCTGACCAACTCCTCTTTTTGCAACCGGGAGTATCTCCGGACGTCGGCATGGGCGACATTTATGGCGGTCAGGTTGGAGGCGCCCGTAGTGATCAGACGACAATCTCGGTAGATGGCGGAGACGCCACCAGCGACCTGGAAGGTTCGAACAACTATAACTCGCCTAACCAGCAGTCATCGGCAGTCTCCTCTGTGGTTCCTCTCCCGCAGGATGCGGTCGAGGAGTTTCGCGTTGCAACCAACAATGCGAACTCGACCTTTGGCGAATCTTCCGGCGGGCAGGTCTCCTTCATTACCAAATCGGGCACGAACTCGATTCATGGCAGCTTGTACGAATACCATGGAGATAACGGCCTCAATGCCAGTGGTTGGGATAACGATCACACGGTGCCGGTCACTCAAAAACCTCCCTTGGTCGACAACCGCTTTGGTGTGAGTCTTGGCGGACCGATTATCAAAGACAAGCTGTTTTACTACGGATTCTACGAGGGGCGTCGTTTCCATGATCAGACGGAATTCAACTTCATCGTTCCGTCGGCGGCTCTCAAAAGCGGCATTGTTCAGTTCAATGGAGTCTCGTACAACCTCAACCCGAAAAATGGCCCGCTGACAACCGCATGCGGCGGACCGTGCGACCCCCGTGGCCTCGGCGTTAGCCCAGTCGTCATGGCAGAGATGGCCCTTCTTCCTAACGGGAACGACACCTCGGAGGGCGATGGAATTAACACCATAGGATACGACGCGCCGCTGGCAACGCCCATCAGCACGAACATTGGCAAGCTGAAACTGAATTACAACTTCAACAGCAAGTGGTCGGCATTTGCCAGCTGGCAATACGCCGAGACGGCCCGTACCGGCACCGAGCAATTCAGCCTGCTGGGTACGCCGCACTCCGTTAGCGGCGACCCCTACTACGAGAACTTCTTTACCTTGCAGCTGCAGGGCCAGCTTACTCCGACCTTCCTCTCGGTGACCCATGGGTCATTTTTGAAGAACTGGTGGGGCTGGACGCGGCTGACTCCTGCCCCATTAGTCTCGGGGACCGACGCTGCCCTGCAAATCTCGGGTGAAGACCCGGGCCAGGAGGTCGATTACAGCGACACGGGAGAACTGTTTACCAATCCTATCAACATCAATACGCAGCAAGCCCGGCCCCGCGTGTGGGATGGCCATGACTGGTACATTGCGCAAAACTTCACCAACATTCGCGGCAAACACGAATTGCAATTCGGCGGTGAAGGCAGAATCTGGTACGACTACCACATGCGCACCGATCAAGTCCTTGGGGGGCTGACGACCGCTCCGATCTACTACGTCCAGTCAAACCTTCAGGCTCAGGGAAATTTTGCGACGATCGGCGCGCCTAACACGCCTACCGCTCTTCCGGCCGCGGATGCCGGCTTCTGGGATGGATATTTCGCATCCCTCCTCGGAATCGTCGACCACTCATCTCAGGTTGAAACCAGAAACGGTTCGTTCGTTGCGAACCCGCTGGGAACGGCAACCAACGCACATTACACATTGCCTTCGTTTAGTACCTACTTTCAGGATGTTTGGAAGGCACGTCCGAATCTGACCATTACCGCTGGTTTGAACTGGGGCGTCACCCTGGCGCCGGGTCAACAAGGCGGGCTGGCATCGACTGTGGTGTATGCCGATTCGAATACCCCGGTCAATATGAGGCAGTTCCTGACAAGCCGCGGCGCAGCCCTGGAGGCCGGAAAAACTTACGATCCCGAGCTGGGAGTGAGTCCGGTTAACTCGCTCTCTTTCCCGTGGACGGGGATTATGCGCAAGGGCTTTTGGCATGATGTGGGACCGCGTCTCGCAGCGGCCTGGCAGGTGAGTCCAACTCTCGTCGCACGCGGAGGGTATTCTCTTATCTGGGACCGAACCAGCGCTGTTACGAGCGTGCTGAGCGGACTTTTGGCCGGCGGACTAGCCCAAGTCGATGAATGCGGCGGCCCGACATTTAACGCGCCAGGCGCACTGCCTACCTGCACCGGCGCTCCAACCTCGCCGGCTACCGCTTTCCGAATCGGCGTGGACGGAGCAAGCGTTCCAGTACCCGGTCCGACTAATCTGCCCATCCCGTATGCGGCGACCGTGGCAAATCAACAGCCATATTCGTTCGGCGCGGATGCTTACTTGCAGCCTGGCTACGCGCATGCGGTCGATTTCACTATCCAGAAGGCTCTGAAGAATAACTTTTTCCTGGAAGTCGGCTACATCGGGCGATTTAGCCGTAACCTGACCAACGATGAACAATTTAATGCTCCTGATTACCGTGAGAAAGATCCAATCAGCGGACAAACCTACGGCCAAGCGATGGATGCTCTTGACAAAGCGTTCTTTGCAGGGGCCACTACCGTCGCGCCACAGCCGTTCTTCGAGCATTTAGGGAATCACACTGCCTGCGGAGGAAGCTGCACGGCGGTGGCCTATTCCCTCATGCCGTCGGTCGGTACCGGCGATCTAGGTTTTCTCGACTACCTGATGAACGTTTTCAGTCTGTATACGACTCCGACCAGCAACAACCAGATGTTTGAGGCCGCGTCGGTTACCGACGGAGGATATTCCAACTACAACGCCGGGATCGCTACTCTCCGCAAGGCCATGTCGCATGGGCTCCAGTTCCAATTGAACTACACATGGAGCCATGCCATCGGCAATCAGGGAACAAACCAGCAGTATATTTATTCGAGCGAAAGCCCGTACAACTACAACCTCGATAAGTCGTCGGAACTGTTCGATCACCGGAACACTCTGACCGCGTTTTACTATTACGAACTCCCGTTCGGGAAGGGTCGTGATTTCGCCTCCGGCAATGACGTCCTGGATCGCTGGATCATTGGCGGGTGGAACATCTCTGGGATATTCAACTACTTCAGCGGTGAACCCGTGTGTGCTGTGGATAGCGCGGGCGACTATGGTTCCTTCTTTGAGACCGACTGCGCAATCGCGCCGTCCGGGTTTCCGAACTTCAGCGAACACGACAACGTGAGCGGATCAGATGGAATCGGGACAGCGGGGACGATCAATGCGTTCGCCAATCCAGCCGCGGTCTACAACAGTCTGCGAATCCCCTATCTCAGTCAGGACACGCGGATACCGCACGACGAGCTGCGCACGTTCCCCTATTGGGGTTTCGACTTCTCGCTTGGGAAGAAGATTCCGATTACTGAGCGAGTGAACTTCGTGCTCACGGCCGACGCATTCAACGTGTTCAACCACACAGTTTTGAATGCGCCGGAGTGCCCTGTCTGCTCGCTGGCGTCGATGGATATTCTGACGCCATCCGCCTTCGGCGTAATCAACAGTCAGTTTGCGCCGGGGATATCGCCGACGGGAGCGCGTACCATGCAACTGGGAGCGAGAATCGAGTTCTAACTCGACTGACCGGCTCTAGAGTGTGAGTAAAGCCCGCACCTATGCTGCGGGCTTTATTCTTTATGAATGCGGCACGTTTGTCTGTTGCGAAAGGCCGAACTTCCCGATTTATTTTCCGATGCAAAACCTGCTGAAGATCAGATTCAGAATGTCGTCGCTGGTGGTGGCGCCGGTGATCGAATCCAGCGGCCGCAACGCATTATAGAGATCAAGCAGAAGCATCTCGTGAGGCACACGGGCGGTGACTGCGGCTATGGCAGCATCGAGCGCGCTCAGCGAGTTGCACACCAAGCTTTGATGGCGAATGCTGGTCAGAAACCCGGTTTCGGACTGTGCTCCGACTTCTCCTCCGACGCGACGTAAGATTTCGCTTCGCAAATCGGCGATGCCGGCGCCGGTCAGCGCAGAGACCGGCAGTAAAGAAGGCCAGAGACTTTCTGCTTCGGTCCGGTCGACTAAATCGCACTTGTTCGCGATTCGGATGGCCGGGCGATCTTGTGCCTGATCGAGGAGCTCTTTATCTTCCGGGGTTACGCCCTGAGAGGCGTCGAGGACAACCATAATCAGGTCGGCATCAGCCAGGGCCTCCATCGATTTGCGGATGCCGATGGCTTCGGCTTCGTCGAGCGCCTTCCGAATGCCGGCAGTATCGACGAGCTGAACCGGAATGCCTCCAATGGCGACGGTTTCGCTGACCAGGTCGCGAGTAGTGCCGGGCGTGGAGGTCACGATGGCTCGCTCGCGCTCGACCAGGCGGTTGAAAAGGCTGGATTTGCCGACGTTTGGCCGGCCGACAATCGCCAGAGTCAGGCCTTCATGCACAATTTTGCCGTAGACAAAGCTGGCAGCGAGTTGAGCGACCGGCGCGCGGATCGCGGCAATTCGTTCGAGAATCGCAGCGTCCGGCATAACAGAAACATCATCTTCGGCAAAATCGATGCCCGCCTCGAGAATCGCAATGAGCTCAACCAGTTTCTGCTTCATCGGCTGCAAGCGCTTCGATAAAGCACCTTCTAGTTGTTGCGCGGCGATTTTGGCCTGATACAGGGTTTGCGATTCGATCAGGTCGCGCACGGCTTCGGCCTGGGCAAGATCGATGCGGCCATTCAAAAATGCGCGCATGGTGAACTCGCCGGGCTCGGCAAGCCGCGCTCCGGAGGCTAGGCAGAGTTCGACAATATGATGGAGAACGACAGGCGATCCATGGGCCGAAATTTCGACGATGTCATCCGTGGTGTATGAATGCGGCTTGGCAAAGTAAGTGACCACGACCTCATCGATGCGTTGGGCAGCAGCGCCTTCGGATTCCATCAACTCTCCCAACAGGGCGAGTCCGGGCTGCATGTCATGTTTCAAGCGCAGCATGGGAGCTGCGATTTCTCGCGCGCTTGGACCAGCAATACGCACAACGCCGATTCCTCCGCGCCCGAGCGGCGTGGCGATGGCCACAATCGTGTCGTCAAGATTCACGAGGCGATTGTAGCGGTTACACTGGATGCGTAACCAGCATCACCGATGGGCAGACATTTTGAGGTGCGTCATCCCGAAGCCCGGCTTTTTCACCAGCGGGGCGAGGGATCTCCACCGGGGGCGCTGAAGATCAAGGAGTGAACTTGTCGGTCGCAGACGAACTGCTCAAAGCCAATCAGGAATTCGTGAAGAACTTCAACCTTGGAGATCTCGCGGTTAAGCCGCGCCGCCGCGTGGCCGTACTCGCCTGCATGGATTCGAGGATTCTTTTTGAGCGCTGCCTGGGTCTTGCGCCCGGGGACGCGCATATGATCCGCAACGCAGGCGGCATCGCCACCGACGACGCTTTGCGATCGCTCATCGTTTCGCATCACCTGCTCGATACGCAGGAGTTCATCATCATCAACCACACGGACTGTGGCCTGTTGAAAGTCAAGGAACACGAGCTGCGGGCAAAGCTGGCCGAGAAGATGGGAGCGGTCGCCAGCGAGCCCGCGCATTTCTACGCCTTCGACGATCTCGAAAAAAATGTGCGCGAACAGGTGCAGCGGGTGAAGTCACATCCGTGGATTCCGAAACACATTCCGGTGCGGGGGTTTATTTACGATGTGAAGACAGGAAGGCTGTCAGAAGTGAAGTGAGCTATGCAGGGGCAGCCGCCCTCGGCTGTTTGTCATCCTGAGCGAAGCGAAGGATCCATGCATTTCGCATAGCCGATATTGCACAGATCCTTCGGACCGCAAAAGACGCGTTTCTCAGGATGACAAGGCTTGAGAAAGGTTAATGCACCACCTTCTGAATCTCCCGTTTCAGTTCGTCATACGGTACCGCCCCCGGATGGTACCAAGCCACTTTGCCAGTCTTATCCAGCAAAACAAGCGTGGGCGTGGTCGAGGCCCCGTACACATCGAAATTATATTTGCTGATCGGCACTGGCATGTCGAGCAAGCCGGAATAGAAACGATGGCGTACGGCATCAATGTAGGCGACTTCATCACTTGCGGCCGCGTGCTCGACTTGCGCCGTGTAGCCATAGAGCTGCGTCGGGCCTACCACTTTTAACCCTTGCGGCGCGAACTCGCTTCGCAACTC
>JASICF010000159.1 GCA_030044775.1 Candidatus Sulfotelmatobacter sp.
GTGCAGCGGCTTCTTCCCGAAGCGGTCACGGGCCATCAGCAACTTCCGGCGACGCTCGTCATAGAGGGCGAAGGCGAACATGCCGCGAAGTTTGCTGACGCAATTCGCTCCCATCTCTTCGTAAAGATGGACTATCACTTCCGTATCGGTGTGGGTAGAAAACCGGTGACCGCCATCGATCAATTCTTCTCGCAGCGAAGGGAAATTGTAGATTTCTCCGTTGAAAACCACCCATACGGTTCGGTCTTCGTTGAACACCGGTTGATGCCCCCCGGCAATATCGATGATGCTGAGACGGCGCATCCCAAGTCCGGCTCCATCTTTCACGAAGAGGCCTTCGTCATCCGGACCGCGGTACACAATCGCCTGGCACATGCGGTGAATCGTAGCGGCGTCGATTCGTTCGCCGTTGGTGGTGACGATGCCTGCGATCCCGCACATGCCCTAGGCCCTCCAACTCATTTGCGATTTGACGTCGCGTTCGCCGGAAACCGCGCCGGCAGCCAGTTTTAACCGGTAGTCGCGATATTCGCCCGGATTGCCTTCGCGGCCATCGCACGCAGCCAGGATGATGTTAACCATCTCGCGGGCGGTGACAAAATGAATTAGTTCTCGCCGTTCTTGCGCTCCTGTGACGAGTTCAGTGAGGAACTTCTGCATGTGCGCGCCCATCACCGACTCTCGTTGTGCGGCGTCCATACTGTGGCAGTGAAGTTTGACGAAGAGCCAATCTGGTCGCCCTTCAACCGAGATCGCAGCTTTTTTCCAAAGGAGCAGCCGGCGGAGGCTGGGTGGATTCGCTCCCGTTAAGGCTGCGTTTTCGACCCGACCGATGCGGTTGCGAGCCTGCAGGTCAAAATCGAGCATCAGCGGTCCTTGCACCTGAATCGGGAAAATCCGGGGAGCGCTGCCCACGCGCAAATTCCTGCCCCTGCGGTGCGGCGCCCTCATGTTGAGCGGGAGACCGCACTCATAGAGAGAATTGATTTTCGCGATCTGAGCAGGATGGAAGGCGGCTGCTGGCAAAGTCAGATCGACGTAACAGCCAGTGTCGGCAAGAAGTTCCATTTCGTTATCGACGCCGCAGGCATAGCCACGGGCGGAGTTTGCCAGGGTGAAATTGCCATGCACGAAGGCGTATCGCGGCTGCGAAGACCCTTCCATGAAGCAGAGCGAGCCGTGATCGCGAACAAGAGCATCGCGGAATTGCTCGAGCTGGCGGCGAGTGTTCTCGGCCGCGTCGGGCGCATCCATGCCATGGTGCAGATGGATCTCAATCTCTCCCCATCCAGCGTGGCAATGCGCTGCGAGCTGGTCAAGTAAGCCTCGGTCGTACTGCTCGGCGGGAAAAAAGTAAGTGTGAGCGAACGGCCGCCCTTCCTGATCGCGCCATGAATCCACCGCTCGCGGATATTCTTTGCACCAGGCTTCCACGCGGCGCTCTTGTTCGAGGAGCGGAGCATGTGCTCGCCCATTCTCCGGCAGAAAGGAAGGCTCGAAATGATCGGCGAGAGCAATGATCAGATGGACTCTGCCACGCGGGGCTGATCGAGACATTCTTTGCCAGGCGTATCTGGGCAGCCACTTCCAATAAGGCAGACGCGTCCACAGGGGGGGAGCAGCCCCTGGCTTGCTCTTCCCGGAATATAATCGGGCTTTTATCAATGACCTCAATTACCTTCCCCCCAAGCTCTGCCGGGCAGAGCGCGCGCCGAGTCGATGATCGCGAAACCTTTGTGAGTGTCGCCGGCTGGACTCTTGCCTACGCCGTCCTTGCATGGTTCACCCGAGCATATTTTATGGCCGACACGGTGGACTACGTTTCGGCGGTGTATCTGCATGATCAAGGAATCAACTATGTATTTTGGGACTTCCGTCATCTTTTTTGGCGGCCTCTGGGATGGCTGCTTCTCCACCTGTTTGGCGGCCTTCTAACACCTGTCAGCGGAGGCGTTCCCAGAATTGCGGTTCTTTACCTCTTCATTACTATCAATCTGGTTTCCGGGCTAGTGTCTCTCTTTCTTCTTCGCGATCTGCTGCGCAGATTCCAAAATCCGGCGTGGGCGATTGAGTTTGCTTCCCTTGCATTCATCTGGTCTTATGCGTTTCTCAACTACGTTCATGCCGGAACGCCATATATTCCAGGGCTCATGTTCTTGCTGCTCGGGCTTGCTCTGACGGCGCGCACCGCTGCGACGGAGGCTTCCAACTATCTGCTGTATGGAGCTGCATTGTCGCTGACTGTTTCCGTCTGCATGTGGTTCCCTTATGCATTCTCAGTTCCCGGCGCCCTCGCTTTGCCTTTGTTTTATCCCGGTCGCAGAAGGCAATGGCGCCTGGTCGCGCGCAGCACGGTAATCTGTTTCATCGCGGGTATTGTTGCTTACGCCGTTGTTCTGGCTCACCAGCGAATCTACACCGTCCCGGCCGCTCTCCAGTGGATTGGACAAGGCGCGAGCAGCGTTGCCGGCGTGCGCGGAGCCAAGCGCGCAGTTTTCGGTTTTGCTCACTCGTTTATTGACCTCGGCAATGACGGGGTGCTGTTCAAGCGCTTCCTGTTGCACGATCCGTACAACCCCGTATCATTTCGACAACTTCTGCTGCTCGCCAGCTTGTGGAAGATGGCGTTCTTCTATCTGCTTCTGCTTGCGATTGGTCTCCGCCTGTCAACTTCGGCCCGCGGCCGAAATGTTCTAGCCATCTCCGCTGCGATCGCCGGTCCCGTAGTGCTGTTCGCGCTGTGCTGGTTCGGCGGCGATATTGAACGATACCTCCCTCTTTATCCGGCATTTTTCCTGGCATTGACCTGCGCGGTAGCTGAAGATCAGCGAGGTTTTACCCGCCTTATCGCGGCTACGTTTGTCGTCATCGCCATCGCCACCAACCTGGCCAGTTTGTCGCGCTCTACGCTCCGACGCCAGGAGCAGATCGTGACCGAGAGACTCGATCCCCTTTTGCCTGTATTCAAGCCCGACAGTCGAATTGTGGTGGTGGATATACACGATGAAATTGTCAATTTTGCCCGCAGTTTCCCGCTCAATCCGGTTAATCGAAGATCGCAGCCATTGGAATACGCTCTTCTGAATCCTGGCACGCCGCAGACAAAGCATTGGCGTCAGGACTTTGCTCAGCGCGTGCTCACCACCTGGAACTCCCACGGCGATATTTGGCTTTCCAAGCGTCTCCTCGCTCCAGCTCCCCAAAACGATTGGGGATGGATCGAACATAGCGATCCTAACGTTAGCTGGAACGACCTTCATACGCTCTTCCCCCAATTCGATTACGGCGAATCCGCCGGGGGAGGCGACGGCTTCCTATTGCTTTTGCCCACGCAGAGAAGTCTGGCGATCATTGATTCTTTGCAATCTGGCGTGCGTTGAAGGGATCGTCCTCGGCCGCGCCCAGCCCGGGCCCGATGACACAGGAAGCGGCGTAGCTTCCGGGTGCGACTGGAAACTGGCGTCTGGAGCTACGCATGTCAGCCGATACAACACCACGGTATACCCGATCATGAAGTAAGGAAAAAGTTCGTACGCCGTGCTGGCAAACATGGCACCGGTAAGATAGCTGGCCAGCCCGGCCCACAATCCCCCTGTGAATAACTGGGTTTCCTGCGAGCCCGCGAACAGCGCCGACGCCCGGGTTCGCCTGAGATTCCGAAAAGCCAGAACCAGGACCGCGACGAACAAAACGAGCGACGGAATACCGCTTTCGGCGCTGAGTTCCGTGTAGGTGTTGTGGGTCACGTGCCAGGATTGCGTGTAACCCTGAAAGTTACCAGGGCCAATCCCAAGCAAAGGATGAGTGGCAGAGATCTTCAGGCTCTGGGTCAGAAGATCTTCCCTCGCAAACTTGGCATCGCCGAACACCCGAACATCATCGGAAACGATGCTTCTGAGCCGGCCTCCGTAATCATGAGGGGCGACGACCAGTAAGGCGGCGCCGCAGAAAGCCGCCGCCACGATCAGGTAGTGCCGTTTGCCTCGGATGCCGAATTCCCAGAGGCTGAGAACGGTCGCGACGGCCATAGCCAGGAAACCGGAGCGGGAGTATGTGAGCATCAGGCCTATCGCCATAACCAACATACCCGCAGCCCAAAGTGCTTTCTTAAGCGGATTCCTGGTCAAGATCAGGAACATCAGGCACAACGGCCAGTTCAACGCGATATTCATTGCGAGATCGTTGGGATTGTCGAAAACCCCACCCAGTACGCCCCCCATCCGTCCGCCGCGGTAGAGCACTACGGAAACTAAGGTCATGAATGCTACTGATGCCGCCTGAATAAACAATAAGAGCTTGAGCTGACGGATGGTTGATACGGCGACAATAACCAGAAACGCCGCAATCACTGCCTTCGAGCACTTGCTATAAACCCATACGAACGATCCTCCTTTCCACCACGCGAAAGGAACCGTCAAACACTGCCAGAAAAAAAGGGCAAGCAGAAGCTTCAACTCGGTTGGCCAGCGTTTGAGGCGGCGCTGCGAGTTGATGCTAAAGAGCAACGCAACGAGCGCCACCCCTCCCAGAATTTTCTCGATTGGGATGTACCCGAGGCCGGGCACGAAATCCTCCGGGCGGGCGAAATAGAGCAGCGAAAAGATTAAGAGGGCGCGGTAGGCAACGGTGCTTTTTGACGAAGTTCCGGCTGCAGTTTCAGAGGCCTTTTCTTTCTTCAGCGGTTTGGGCGGAGCGCTGCTCTGTGCGATCTTCATGAACTTTAGCGGCTCCAGGCGGTCTTGCGCCCCGTGACAAAATTGGCAAAAGCCACGATTGCGGCAGTGTTCAATAGTAGAAAGGTAGCGGCGGCGTCGCCGACCCGGGCGATCAGCCCTAGCCTGGGGCGCCGCAGCAGGGCAGCCAGCGCCAATCCGTAAAAGGCCAGCTGTAAACCCAACGCGGTTCGAAAGAGAGGAGTGCTAACCACTGAAGAGGCGAGAAGCATCACAGCGAGCTCGAACGGGACCGCCAAGCGCAGAAGCTTGTGGCTGACGAATCGCGCAAACAGGGGATTCCGGAAGCTGACGAGCCATGGCGCCAGCTGCACTAGCTGATAATTTCCGCTCAGGGTACGGACCTTGCGGGCGAACTCAAGTCCGCCACCCAAATCTGGACTATCCCACGCACGCGCTCTGCTATCGAAGATCACACGCTTGCCCTGCCGCACGACCTGCATCGGAATATAAACGTCATCCAAGATCGTTCCAGCCGGCACTGGCGTAAGCAAATTGCGGCGAACTGCATAAAGCGCGCCGGTCGCTCCCACCACCGAGCCGGATTCGGATTCCAGTTCACGGATTTTCTTTTCGAAGCGCCAATACAATCCCATTCCTTTGCCTGTCTCGCCCGAGTTGGGTACACCCAGCATCAGCGCGCCGCTCACGCAGCCAACCTCCGGATCGACAAGATCCTCAATCAACAGGCGTATCGCACCGGGTTCGATTTTCTGCCGGACATCCGTGAAGACCACGATCTCTCCCGTCGCCAGATCGATGGCGTCGTTTAACCCGGCAGCTTTTCCACGGGAAAATTGGTTCATCGAGACTTGTACCTGAGGATTCTGCGCGTACCCGCGCAAAATATTTTCCGTTGCGTCAGTCGACCCGTCGGAGACCACAACGAGCTGGCAACGGCCGGCGGGATACTCCAGTTCGAGAAGATTCCGCAGCTTGGCTTCGATCCAGCGCTCCTCATTGCGCACCACCATCACAATCGAAACGGAAGCGTCGTTCTCGCCACGAAGAATCGGCCAGGGCGAAAACCGCGCTCGCAGCCACAAGCACCCGGGATATCCAAGATAGGTGTAGAAGATCAGAAATGCCGCTAGCCAGAACAGGAAAGTCATTTTGCGCCCCGTCCCAGCAGCACAATTTTGATGGTCTGGAACATGATCAGCAGGTCAAGTCCGAGCGATGCATTCTTGATGTAAAAGAGATCGTATTGCAGCTTCTCTCGGGCATCCGCCAGCGTATTGCCGTACTTGTATTGCACCTGCGCCCATCCCGTGATTCCCGGCCGCACGACGTGCCGCACGCCGTAGTAAGGAATCTCCTTGCTCAGCCACTCGACAAACTCGGGCCGCTCCGGGCGCGGGCCGACAAAATGCATGTCGCCTTTCAGCACGCACCATAGCTGCGGGATCTCATCCAGCCGGGAAGAGCGCAGGAACCTTCCCACCCGCGTGATGCGAGGATCGTCGTCCGTGGCCCAGGTTGCGCCGCTGTCGGCTTCGGCATCTACGCGCATGGTACGGAACTTGTAGCAATAAAAAATTGTCCCTCCGCGCCCGACGCGCTGCTGCCGGTAAAGCACCGGCCCGGCAGAATCCAACTTTACCGCCAATACAATGAAGGGGAGCAAGGGCAAGGAGAGAATCAGTCCAGTCAGAGCGAACACGAAATTCACGCCCCTGCGGACTACCCGGAACAAGGCGCTGAAACGGAAGCCTTCCGCAAAGACGAGCCAGCTCGGATAGAGCTGCTCGACTTCAATCCTTCCCGAGATTTTTTCCAGCCACGAGGTCGCTTCTTCTACCTTCACCCCGGCGAGCCGAAGATTCAGAAGTTCCTCCACCGGCAAGGTGCCGCGGCGATCGGGCATGGCGACAATTACGCGATGTACTCCGTTCTTGCGGCGAGCCAAGGCGAGCAGGTGGGCGGCAACGCTTTCCCGCGTTAACTCGCCGGCCAGGTCGCCCGTCCAGCCGACAACTTCCACACCCAGAGCGGCGCGCTCGCGTAAACCGGTGACAAGCCGTTCCGCGCGCTCTCCAGTGCCCAAAACATACACCCGCTCACGAAGAAAGGGCTGTTGCACCATCCATGAACATATCGAGCGCCAGCCAAACAATGTGAAGGTGAGGATGACCAGTCCCCAGAACGCAGTGCCATTGCCCGGAAAGAGATTCGGATCACGCGCAGCCAAGACCGCCATTGCCAGCGCAACAAAGCCGAGTACCAGAAGAAGGCGAAAGGCGTGATTCCATTTCTCGCTGAGGCTGGATGCGTCGTAGAGATCGAACCAGTGGGAAAGCACCAATACGGCCGCCGTTATCACAACAATCTTTGGTCCCAGATCCGAGAGTACCTGCAGATAGCCGCCATCCACATTGAGCAGGAGCAAGCTGTCGTGATTTCGCCAGAGCGTGGCAAGCAGGAATGAAAGCCACACGATTATGGCCTCGCCCACCAGCAGCACCAGCGTACGCAGGGGGTAATAGACTTTGAAGAGGCGAATCACGAATTTCCTGCTTACCTCAGGATTTCGATTCCGGAGACGCCTGCTTTACGTACGCGTCGTAGTAATAACGCGAGTATGGAGTCGTCTCAGTATTCGTGCCATTCAGAACCACGCCTACCAGAGCCTGATCGGGAAATTCTTCCCGCGCGCGTCGCGCCATGTCGATCGGCGTTGCGTTCGACCGCACTACCATCACAACGCCATCGCAGGCTTTGGCCAGAACCCCGGCATCGGATACCGGAACGGCCGGCGGGGAATCAATGATGATCCAGTCGAACAAGGGTTCGACTCGCTGCAGCAGAATCTTCAGCTTGCCGTTGGCCACCATCTCGGCCGCGTCAGATATTTGATCTCCGCTCGGAATGAAGAATAGGTTTTCCATCGAACCGCGCTGCATGATGGAAAATTCGTCGCTTGTGCCCTGCAGATACTCCGCCAAACCTGGGGCCGGAGCTGTTCCCAGCATCAAATGCAGGCGTGGAGCCCGCAAGTCGGCATCGATCAAAAGGACGCGTCTGCCGTGCTGGCGCACCAGTACCTGCGCAAGATTTGCCGAAGTGAAGGATTTTCCTTCTTTTGGCAAGGCGCTTGTAACGAGAACTTTCTTAAGAGTCATGTTCTCGCGCAGGTGATAAAGTCTTGAACGTAAAGTACGAAACTCTTCCGTGCCGCGTCCCGATTCGTTGCCGTTGAAGAACAACATCGCTTTCTGGTCAGGCTGCCAATCCACTTTCGGAGTTCGCCCCAGAAGAGAGTCAAGGCTAAAGGCGCCGCTAAATGAGGACGCGGCCGCCGAGAAAGTGGAAGGTGAACCCGGTCTTGCGACGGCATGTTCACCGCTTTCCGGGATGACTGGCGGCGCTTCTGGCGCGACTGCCGGCGCGAACCCGGGCGCCTGACCTCCCTGCGCCGCCGCGCGCTCCTGCTCGGCTCTTTTCAGGGCTTCATGGATTCTGCTCATAGTTTCCTTTCGCCGGGGAGTTCGCTCTTGTCATGCTCGCGTAATCGATCGGCTAGGTTCGCCAGTGACCGCAATGTTTCCGCCAGGTCCATCTTTTCCCCGGACCCATTCGGCGGTGTCGTGGTCACTCCTCCTTCCGTTCCGTTAGTGCCCAAATCAAACTCGCGCGCCACTGTGTCCACGGCCGCGGATCCAATGGTTTTTTGTTGATCGACAAACGCGCTGACCAGGCAGTGTTCACACAGCAGATTGATGACGCGGGGAATGCCCGCTGAATATTTATGGATCGCGGTCAACGCCTCGGGATCGAAAATCGGTTGGCCATTGGAACCGGCGATGCGCAATCGCTGCAGGACGTAGGACTTCGTCTCTTCCAGCGAGAACGGATGCGTGCGCGCGCGCAGCGTCAACCGCTGGCGAAGCTGCCGCAGTTGCGGCTGCTTCAACTTTTGTTCCAGCTCCGGCTGACCCACGAGAATAATCTGAAGCAGTTTTTCGGTGAACGTCTCCAGATTGGTTAGCATGCGGATTTCTTCCAGCACCTCGTCGGTCAGATTCTGCGCCTCGTCGACGATCAGCACGGCGGTTTCGCCCGCGCGATAGCGGTCGAGCAGCCAGTTATAAAGACGCAGCAGGACCTGGCTCTTAGCCTTGGATTCGCAAGGAATGCCGAAGTCGGCCATCATGTAGTCGAGGAATTGGGTAGTGTTCAGGCGCGAATTGAAAATGAAAGCCGTCGCCACCTGCTGCAGGCGCAACCACTCCAGTAGTTTATTGATGAGCGTGGTCTTTCCCGTTCCCACTTCGCCGGTAAGCAGAACGAAACCTTTGCGGCTTTGAATGCCGTAGGTGAGGCAGGCCAGCGCCTCTTCCGTATGCCGGGTCAAGAACAAATAGCGCGGGTCGGGATTCACATTGAACGGATTCGCTCGCAGCCCAAAAAAATCTTTGTACATGGTAAGTCGCCCGCGTTTCCTAAACTGTGGCGGTTTCTTTCCCAGCTTTCTTACGGTTGCGGAAATACCCTGAGCCGCCATTCTCCGTTTCTGGCGGCAAAACCCAGGGAACCGCAACCAAAATCGGCAGCCCCATCGCTGCTTCTACATCCGCCTCGGTGCGGATGTATTGTTCGCGGAGTTCCATCCACATTGCCAGCCCGAGCCCAAGCAGCAAGCCCGCTCCCAGTCCACCGCCGGCGAACAAGAGACGGTTGGGGAAGCTCGGGGCATCGGGCAGGTCCGCGGGAGTCAGCAGCGCCATGCGCTGGCCTTCCTGATCCTGCTCAGCCTGGGTCGCCATCTTCGAGGTGCTCTGCTTCGCCAGGTCGTCCTGGTATACCTTTTGCGCGTTGTCGTAGTCGCGCGCCAGCTCCGCGTATTGCTGTTCAACCGCGGGACTCGCGGCCACACGTCCCTGGTAGACCGCGATCTCCTCTTGAAGTTTCTTCTGGTCGCGCATGGCCTGCGCGATCATGTCAGTGTACTGATGAATCTGCAGCCGTAAGTTGCGAATCTCCGGCGGTTCCGTGGCTGACGCTTTGTCGGCGGAAGCATCGGTTGATTTGTCGGACGGACTATCAAGCTCAGCCAGTTGCTTTTTCACCGCCGCGATATCCGATTTCGTCTTGATCACATCCGGATGGTCATCGGTGTAACGACCGCGCAAATCGATCAGTTGCGATTCCAACTGCGCCAGTTGCTGTTGCAGGGTCTGAGGATTGGTTGTCGATTGCGAGTTTTTCCAGGCGGCGATTTGCTGGTCAAGCAGCGACTCGGTATAGGATTTGTCCTGCGTAGCGCGGTTCAGAGTCTGAGTATTGGCGTCGAGCTGCGAATTCAGCCCCATCAGAATCTTCACGTTGTTGTCTTCATCGCCGGGAAGCTGGCCCATGTGCTGGTTTTTGAAGGCGGCTAATTTTTTGTCGAGATCGTCGAGATTCTGTTTAGCTTGTTCTACTTGTTTCGTCAGGAACGTGGTCGTGCCCTCGGTCGCTTCTTCTCTTGACTTGAGATCTTCTTCGAGAAGCATGGATGTCAGGTCGGTGCACACCTGCTGTGCTTCATGTGCGGAAGAAGCCGTATAAGTGACATAGAAGCCGGGCATGGGGCTGTTCTGATTTGGCCTTTTCTTGGCTCCAAGCAGCGAAAGGTCGGTAACCACCGGGTCGATAGTCGTGTTGAGCCGGATATCGTCCATGAGATCGTCGACGTTCTGGCCGGGCTTGGCCAGTCCCAGGCGATCGATCATGGGGCGAAGCCGGCCAGGGCTGAGCACTTGCTGCTCAATGGTGGCCACATGCTGCGTGAGATCTTCACTGAAGACCTGCTGGACCACGGTATCGGGAATCTTGGGCGATTCGACCAGTACCAGTGACTTCGAGGTGTACTTGGGCGAAAAGATATAGGAAACCAGGAAGCCGGCGAGCGGCGCCAGTAATAGCGGAATCAAAATCACTTTCCTCCGGCGACGCAACATCGCCAGATAATCGTCCATGGTCAATTCGCGGCTTTCCATTATTCCTTCCCGTTCCGCCGGTGCGCTAAACCCGGCCCCCAGAACCTTAATCCAGCCGGATTGGCCGGGGCGTCCAATCCAGGCCAATCGAGCCCACCTGATTGTGGGAGAGGTTGCTGCATGCCGTGCCCGCAGGGCATGCCGTGTTGAAACTTAAATTGTTGAATTGATAACTGATGAATCCCCGGAGGCTGCGGCCAAATTGGCGGTGAAGTCCAATCCCGGCGTATTCGTAACTGAACGAGGTTGCATTGACGGTCGTCCCTGGAACCTGCAATTCGCTGTTCTCCGAATAACCGGCGTCAGCGAACAAATCCCAGATCCGGCTCAGCGGCCGGGTGAGGTCGACCTGCGCAATGTTGGTTTCGGCGCCGGCAAAAATTCCCGAGCCGTTGGTGTCATAGCGCTGGTAGCTCGCGGCCAACGAGGTGCGAGGAAACTTGTAGCGCAAGGTCACGCGCCCCGCCGCGCCGAGGTTAGTTACGCCCACGGCGGTGACCGGAGCTCCAAACTCCGCGCACGAGCTTGCAGGAATCGTTGGGATCGTACACTCCTGCTGATTAATGCTCGTAACCTGCGGTCCGGCAGAAATCAGGAAGTCCATGCGCCCGGAGATTCGATGTCCGTACATCAATTGGACTACCTGCGAATGGAACGCGGTGCCGGCGGTCGAGAAGTTGAAATACTGGTAGCCGTAGCTCACGGCCACCTGATTTCTCGGGTTTAGTTGGCGGTCGTAAGCGACTTGACCTGTATATTCCGAGCTGCCGATAAAGTTGAGGTTTTCCTGCAACGGTCCGGCGAGAGGGTTTTCCACCACCAGGCTGCCGTAAAAGTGAACCAGACCATACCCGGCGATGAACGTCACAGACGATTTCGGAGTGAGGTCCTGAATCACATCTACCAGACCCAGGTTCGTGATCCGCGGGACCAGGCCCAGTGAAACTCCGAGGCCGTTTCCCCCGAGGAACGCGTTGCTCTGTGCACCGAACGCGCCAGCGCCGAGCAGACCCGTACCCAGACCGCCAAAACCAGCGTTGTACGCTCCGCCGCCGCCGTAGGCTCCAAAGCCAAAATTGCCCTCGGGCAGATAGCTGAACGAATCCCGAAGGGCCAATTGCCCACGTCTCCAACTAACGCGATTATCGATATCGAATTGCTGCAACTGCTCAAGTCCGATATTGCTGTTGGCATAGTCGGCGACGCCGCCGATGTAATCCATCGCCACTTCGTCCGTTTTCCAAACCTTTTGCAGAGTCAGGCTGCCTAAAGCGCGTGTCACAGGGGTGATTCCCGATCCATTGGGAGAGTTCGCCACGTTCGATTCGATGGATTCGCTGAAATGCAGGCCGGGCACGAGATAACTCTCCGGAGCCGAATGAGGTTCGAGGTTCAGTTGGTCGATCGCCGAAATCGGAGGATTGTCGCTCAAGGATGCCTCGGAGGTGTTCGGTTCCCCCGATGCGGGCGGCGGAGGCGTGGCTTGGTCATCCTGCGCCCACGCGAGACTGCATGGCAACAGAGCCAGGGCCAGGCTCACGATGATGCTGCGTGCGCTCGCCAAATTTATCCTTTTCGACATCGCTGCTCGATCTCTACGGAACGACAATCGTATCTCCTGGTTTCAGCATAAGATCGGTTTGCGAGCTCCTGCCGCGGATCGCATCTCTATATTTGAACGGTATTTTCGTCTCGTGGCCCTCTTCCGTGCGCAGCAAGTAGATCGCTTTGAGATTGGAAAATTGCGTAAATCCGGCGCTCGACAATGCCTGCAGCACCGTCATGCCGGGCAGCAGAGCCATGGGTCCACTGTGCGTTACTTCGCCGAGCACGAAAACCCGTTGACTGTTCATGGCGGTTACCACCACGGTGACGCGAGGGTCCTCGATGTATTTTTTCAACTTCTCGCCGATCGATGCCGCCAACTGCATGGGCGTCATTCCCGCGGCCTGCACGTCATTCAGCAAGGGAATCGAGATTTTTCCGTCTGGCCGCACGGGCAAACTCACGCTCATATCCGGCTCTTTCCAGACCGAGATGCGCAGCGTGTCGTCAGCCCCGATCACGTAGTCGGGCGGAGGTGTGGGAGTTGCCGAGCGTGTTTCCGGGGCGGGTGTTTTGGCGGGCTGGGCGGCGCTGTCGTCGTTTGCGGCGTTGTCGCCGTTGTCGTCCTGCGCCCAGGCGGTTACGGTTGCAATCCCCAACAGAGCAAGGCATGCCAGCTTCAGGAACTTCTTCATGACTCTCCTCACCGAACTAGGATGCTTCGTATTCCGAGCATCCCATTTGCTTCAACTTGTAGAGCAAAGCTTTGTAACTGATCTGCAGATCCTCCGCGGCCCGCCGGCGGTTCCAGCGCGTGCGAGTAAGAGCGCGCAGGATGATTTCCTTTTCCTTCTCGCGGGAGGCTTCGCGTGACGCCTGCTTGAGCGAAACTCGGCCATTGCCGCCGTGATCCTGCCGCAACAACATCGCCCGCAAACCGCCCATCGCCATGCCCTCGTCTCCCAGGGCAACAATTGCCCTAGCGGCGTTCTCCAATTCCCGGACGTTTCCGGGCCAGGAGTATTCCTGAAACAGGCGGTGCGTCTCTGCGCTCAACGCGGGAACCGGGCGTTGAAAATCGCTTCCATACTTCTTAAGGAAGTGTTCCACCAGATGCGGAATATCCTCCCGGCGTTGGCGTAAAGGTGGAATTCGAAGGCAAATTCCGCTCAGCCGGAAGTAGAGGTCTTCGCGAAACCTGCCGGCCCTGACTTCGGCTTCCAGGTCACGGGCGCTACCGCAGATCAAGCGGGCCGGCCTCAAATCCTGGTTATCCGCGGTTGCACGCGCCAGAGTCTGCAAGAGCCAGGCTTGGTTTTCACCGGTAAGCCCGGAGAGTTCCTCGAGAAAAATGGTGCCTTCGCCCAGCAAGTTGTTCGCACCGGCGCTCTCAAACCCGGCGCAGGAAACGGCTCGAAACGGATGTTTGGAACGCCGGGAGATTTCGTGAATCCTGTGGGCGACCGTCTTTTTCCCCGCGCCCGGTTCGGCCAGCAAGAGAACTGGCACGTCGCTCTGCGCCACTTCCAGCAGGACAGCCTCAAGCCCTCGCATGCTGGGACTCCCACTCGCTATGAAATCCATGGGTTTCCGTGGAATCCCTGTTTTTGGTGCAGTTTTCATGCTTTCAGGTACCGGCTCTCCGGTGTTTTCTGCTATCCCGAAAATTTTGGGGTCTTCCCAGAACCCCGCGTCTGTAACAAAGCACGTCCGCTGCCATCCGGCTCGGGTCGATGCGAACCGGATTACATCATTAGAGCCATGTTTTCATTGACATAGAGGCTGCCGCCAAGCTCGGGGAAGGAGACGAAACTTCCACTTAACCCTACTCTTTTCCGCATAAAAGGGAAAGGGTTTACCCACCGAACCGTAACCAAAGTTCGCCATGATTGCCGCAGAGCAGGCAATTCCTTGTCTAACTCCTGCCCTACCGAATCATTGCTGGTTGTGTTGGCGGATGGCTGGATTTCCTTTGAAACCGGATTGCTTCGTTGAACGCTTTCATTGCGGCTGCGCCGGCTCCGCGCATATGCTGGTGCTTATCCCCAAGGTGTTACAGTTTTTTCTGATGAGGCAGGCGCTATGAGCCAAAAGCGATGAGCCAAGTGCTGCAATCCGGCCTGTCGGGCATGCGTGCGCCTTTCGACGCGGAAAGAAAGATGCCGCTCTGGCAAACGCTCGTGCTCGTGGCTCTCCTTTTGTGGCTTTATCTGCCAATTCTTTCCCGGCTGGCTGCGCAATGGTGGAACGACCCCAACTTCTCGCACGGATTTTTCGTTCCGCTTTTTTCCGCGTTCGTCATATGGCAGGAACGTTCTCGATTTACCGTCGCGCGCGTGAAGCCTTCGTGGTGGGGGTCGCTGCTCCTGGTTGCCGGATTGTGCATTCTTGTTCTCGGGCAAATGGGGGCGGAAATCTTTCTCTCGCGTGTTTCTTTGCTCGTTGTGCTAGCGGGGCTGATTGTTCTCTTTCTGGGTTGGAGTTTTCTCCGCGTACTTCTATTTCCCTGGGCGCTTCTTTTCCTGATGATTCCGATCCCAGCAATCGTCTTCAATCAGATCACGTTTCCTTTGCAAATCCTGGCCTCGAAAATCGCCAGCACCGTGCTCCCCTGGATGGGCGTACCGGTATTGCGTGAAGGCAACGTCATCAATCTTCCTGCGATGGCATTGGAAGTGGCCGAAGCTTGCAGCGGCATCCGTTCGCTGATCTCGCTGCTGACGCTTGCCGTCATCTACGGCTATCTGATGGAGCAGAAGAACAGTATTCGGTTACTGCTGGTTCTGGCAGCGATTCCCATTGCTGTCGCCGCCAACAGCTTTCGCATTGTTGGAACCGGGCTGCTGGTTCAATATTGGGATCCGGCAAAGGCGCAGGGCTTCTTCCACGAGTTCTCCGGCTGGCTGATTTTTGTTGTCTCACTGCTCATGCTCTATGTGCTGCATCGGGTGCTGCGAACTCAATGGGGTGAGGAAGGCGCGCCGTGAACGCCGCCGCGCGATTCGCTCTCGCTGCCGGATTAATTGTCTTTACGGCAGTCCTCCTGCAGGTGCGCGGCCACACCGAAATTGTTCCGCCGCATCGGCAGCTTTCATCCTTTCCCGAACAGTTGGGAAATTGGAGCGGCACCGACATCGCCTTGGATAAAGACACTCTGGCGGTGCTCGGACCGGGCGACTTCATGGAACGCATTTATGAGGATCCCTCCGGCCAATCGCCGGTGGTCGATCTTTTTCTCGCGTATTTTGCCAGCCAGCGCACCGGTGACACGATCCACTCTCCGCAGAATTGCCTGCCCGGCGCGGGTTGGAACCCCGAACAAAAGCAGATCATCACTCTTTCCCTGCCCGGCCATGTGCCTTTTCGCGCCAACCGTTACGTGATCTCCAAGGCTGAGTCGAAGCGGCTCGTCTTGTATTGGTATTGGGCGCACGATCGCGGGGTCGCCAGCGAGTACTGGGCCAAGTTCTATTTGGTAAAGGATGCAATCCGACTGAATCGCAGCGACGGGGCTCTGGTGCGGATCACGATCTCCATGCTGCCGGGCGAAAGTCCCGACGCGGCCGAGCAGCGCGCTTTGCCATTTGCCGATCAAGTTGCACCGCTCCTGAACCAATACATTCCTCGCTAAATCGCGCTGCCGTTGCTTTATGTCCGTCTCAGCTTTTCTCCTGTGTTCTCCGTACCGTCTGTGATAAATCAATACGAAGCCAGCGACTCGACTCTGACCACAGGAAAACTCGATTGCCTGAATTCAACGCGGATGCCGACCCCAAGGAACGAGTCTCCTTCGTCTCATCGGGATTGTCGATTGCCGAGGCGGAAGATCCCAACCGCCCGAAGCGCGTGCTTGGCCTGCGCGATCTGATCTTGTTCTACGTGGTAACTGGCATCAGCCTGCGCTGGATTGCCACCGCCGCCGCTGCCGGTCCAAGTTCAATCGTCATTTGGATTGGCGCCTGGTTTTGCTTTTATCTTCCGCTGGCGTTGTCGGTGTTGGAGCTTTCGTCGCGTTATCCCGGAGAAGGCGGATTGTACGTGTGGAGCAAGCATGCGTTTGGGGATTTTTCCGGGTTTATGTCTGCCTGGACGTACTGGACCAGCAACCTTCCTTTTTTTCCGGCGGTGCTTTATTTCGCGGCCAGCAATATTCTCTTCATGCGCGAGAATGCCTGGGCTCACTTTTCGAACAATGCTGCGTTCTACGTAGTTTTTTCCCTGATCACATTAAGCCTGGCAACGGTGCTGAACATCGTTGGGCTCGATATCGGCAAATGGCTGAACAATGCCGGCGCGCTCGCTATGTGGATTCCGGCAGCGATTGTCATCGTGATGGGGTTGGTTGCGTGGCATCGTTACGGCTCGGCGACTTCATTCACCGTGCATTCCATGACGCCCAGCACGCATTTCAACGACATCATTTTCTGGTCGGTGCTGACGTTCGCCTTCGGCGGCTGTGAGACGGCATCGTTCATGGGAGAGGAGATCAAGAATCCCCGCCGCACGCTGCCTTTCGCTCTTATCATTGCCGGAGTTACGGTGGCGCTCTGCTACATCGGCGGAACCGCCGCTGTCTTGCTGGCAATTCCATCCAATGAAGTAAACAGTCTTCAGGGTCTGGTGCAGGCCGTTTCGAAAACCGCATCGCGTGTGGGTTTTCCCGGAGTTTTGCCGCTGGCTGCATTTCTGATCGCACTCAGTAATATCGGCGCCTGCGGCGCATATCTGGGAGCGGTGGCGCGCCTGCCGTTTGTGGCTGGGATCGACCGTCTACTCCCTCCAGCATTCGGTTCTCTCCATCCCCGGTGGAAAACTCCGTGGGTAGCACTGCTCACCCAGTTCGTGCTTGGCGTGGTGTTCATTCTTCTCGGACAGGCCGGAACCAGCGTGAAAGGCGCGTACGACGTGCTGGTCAGCCTTGGTGTGATCTTTTACTTCATTCCGTACTTGTACTTGTTTGGCGCGATGATCAAATTGCAGCGCGAACCGGCCGGAACCCAGGTGATTCGAGTGCCGGGAGGAAAGTTCGCGGCAATATTCGTCGCCGCCGTCGGCTTCCTCACCACCGCCTTGACCATTGCCCTTTCGTTGGTTCCTCAGCCCGATGAAGCAAACAAGCCGCTCGCCCTATTCAAAGTGCTTGGCGGGACGCTGGCCCTACTGCTGGTGGGCGTGTGGTTGTACTCGGCGGGACTGAAAAACAAATGTGACTTTCGGACTTAGCAGACACGTTCGTAACTTAGAAACAGCGCGAGCATAAGCTAGTATCTACGGCGACGACCTCATGGGACCAATCGATCCAGAGACGGCGCTCAAGCTTCAGCCCGAATTGATATCGGGCGAAAGTTTGCTGTGGGCGGGGCAGCCAAATCCAAGGGTCCTTTTTCACTCCGACGATTGGACGGCGATCCCGTTCAGCGTGATGTGGGCAGGTTTCTCAATTTTCTGGGAGGCCAGTGCGCTTGGTTATTGGGGACACCCCACACATTCCGCTCCGGCGTTTTTTGTTTTCTGGGGCGTGCCGTTCGTGCTGCTTGGCCAATACCTGCTGTGGGGACGCTTTTTTTACGATGCATGGATCAAGCGGCGTACTTACTACGCTGTCACAGACCGGCGCGTGATGGTTTTGCAGGAAGGCTTCAAACGAAAGACCAACTTCACCTACATCGACGCCATCCCAACCATTGAGCGGGACGGCGGGCAGACGGGCACGATCTGGTTCGGGGCGAGATATCCAGTGGTCGCGGGCCGTGGCCAGAGGGGCAGGCGATTGAGCCGCTTCGACGTTGGAGACGTGCCGGTGTTTGCAGACATCGATGACAAGGATTCGGTCTATCGGACGGTCGTTGATTTGCGGCAGCGTGCCGGGCGCGCGGAGTCGGCGTTTGCGCGCTAAGAAGTAAAGCCTCAGCCGGCTTTCCTGCGTTCTGCATCTTCGTAGAGTTCCTTTTCCGCCACGACTGCTTCTCCAGCAGAACGCATACCAGCGCGGGCAGCCGCGCCAAACATCGGTCCTCGGGCAGGGAGGATCGGCGCAAAACTCATGAATCCAATCTTGGGCACGATATCGTCGTAGATGGCTTCCATGCCTCCGTGTCGCAGATACGTCTCATGCCAGAAGCCCGTCCCACCCGAGTCTTTCAGAAACTTCTGCCACCACTCGCGATGCGGATCTGAGCGCGTCCACTTCATCAGCGATTCCTGATCGCGCCAGTACTGGCGTATGCCCGCATGCGGCGGGAACATAGAAAACAAAAACGTTTCGTGCCGGAGGAGGCCATCGGGAAGCGCGTCAGCAGAAGCAGCGATCTTCGGACCGAATCCCATGAGCGTCTTGATTCCGGTGATCCGGTTTACGCGCATTCCGAGATAAATGACGACGAGATCGGGATATGCCGAAAGATCTACCGTTCGCCGCTGGACTCGCGTGGACATGAGATACAGGTGGAGGTGCTGACACGATTTTACACCGTGCTTGCGGTCTTCCGCGGTGGATTGAAGAACGGCATCGCCGTCACCTTCACGTTTGTCTTCAGCCGGATCGCTTCGATCGTAATCTCCATTTGCAGCGTCGTGCCGAGTTTCGAATATTCCGTTTCTACACTGGCCAATGCAATCATCTTCTTCAGAATCGGCGACCAACTGGTCGTCGTGGCTTTCCCAACTTGCTTGTCGCCTGAATACAGAGGAACGGCAACGCGCGATGCCTGCTGCGGGGCCGCGGGCGTGAGGCCGTGACACTCGTAGAGTTGCTCTACATCCGTCCAATCGACTTCCACGCCCACGAACTGGCGGGGCACGCCGTTTTCTGCGTCTTTTTCCAGCGCTCGCTTGCCGATGAAGTTTTCTTTTTCCAGATGCACCATCTTGGAGAATCCCAACTCGTACGGCGAGTATTTTTGCTGTGGAATCAGCGCCTTCTTCGAACTCGTGTAATCGACTTCGATCAGAAGCAATCCAGCCTCGGTTCGCGCCACATCGAGCGCCAGCATTCCCGCTGCATGCAAGTCGAACTGGCGGCCGTTTTGCGTCAGCGCATCCCAGACTTTGACCGCATCGCCGGCCGGGATCCAGATTTCGTATCCCAGATCGCCGGTATATCCCGTGCGCGAAATATCGACCGGAACGCCGGCGATCTTTCCGCGCGTCACGCGAAAATACTTCAAGTTCGCGATGTCGGCTTCGGCTACAGCTTTCAGCAGCTTCGCCGAAGTCGGCCCCTGCAAAGCCAGGGCCGCGATCTTCTCTGAAATATCCTCGATCCGGACGTCCATGTTCAGGCCGTTTTGCCGGAACCAGCGGAGGCTCGGATCGGCGGCCGTCCAGCGATAGACGTTTTCTTCGAGCCGCGAAATCGTGCCGTCGTCGATGACCTTGCCCTCTTCATCGCACC
>JASICF010000160.1 GCA_030044775.1 Candidatus Sulfotelmatobacter sp.
ATGTTCATCATCCGGTTTCGATTACTGCGCAAGATACATGCTCGCGACGTGGTCTGTAATTTTGTCTGGATCGGCTTCAGCCAGATTGGTAAGAACAACTACGGTTAGCTTGTCATCCACATAGCGTGAGATGTGGGTCCGGAAGCCTTGCCACGAGCCACCGTGGTCGACCACGCGACGGCCGTTCTTCCGCAGAATCTCCCAGCCGAATCCATAGGAGCCAGAGTTTGGCTTGCCATTCTTGAGCTTCGTCACGGTCCACATTTCATCTAGACTTGAGCGCTTAAGAAGTTTTTCTGTGTACAGCGCGGCATCCCACTTCGCCAGATCGAGAACGGAAAAATAAAGCGCCCCGTCGGCAGTCGTGTTTAGAGTTGGAGAAACCCACTCCTGATTCTTGAGTGCACCCTTCACCAGGCGATATCCGGCAGAGCGGTTCGGAACAATATCAGCTTCGCTGATGATGCGCGTGGTCGACATGCCGAGAGGCTGAAAAATGCGTTCCTGAAGAAAATCGCCGTAGAACTTCCCCGTAACCCGATGAATGAGAACCCCCAGTGTCAGGTAGCCGAGATTGCTGTAACTCCATTTCGTGCCGGGCGGGTATGCGAGCGGTATGCCTTCGACGATTTTAAGCAGTTGAGCCTCGGTGTAATCGCGGCGAAAATCGAAATTCTTCGGATAGTCGGTGAATCCGGCAGTGTGACTGAGAAGCTCGCGAATGGTTACCTCGTTCCAGCTCGGCGGCGAATCCTTGAAATATTTGCTGATGGGGTCGTCGAGTGCGATCTTGCCTTCCTCGACCAGCATCATCACTCCTGTTGCGGTGAATTGCTTACCCATGGAGCCGGACTGAAAAACGGTTTCCGGTTTTACCGGCACTTGCAGTTCGACATTGGACAAACCATATCCCTGAACCTGGATGATTTTGCCGTCGCGCGCGACGAGCAGCGCCAGGCCCGGAATGTGCTGCCGCTGCATCTCAGACTGGATGTATTGATCTACGGAACCGGAAGTCCCAGTCTGTGCGGCGGCGGAAAGCACCCAACAAAGGCCCAGCGCGATCACAGTCAGCCGAATCGGTTTCATGTTTTCGAAATGCTTCCCTAAAACGTCAGTCTGGCCGCGATCTGCCCAATGCGAGGGGCCGCGCCGCGGAATGTTCCCGTAGTGGTGATCTGGCCGAAGACCGGGCTGTTTATGTTTGTGGCGTTATCGACGAATGTGGGCTGCGCGAATTCTGGATGATTCAGCGAATTGAAATATTCGACGCGAAACTCCAGGCTGACTCGCTCAGTAATCGCGGTCATTTTTGCCAGAGCTAAATCGAGATTCGTCAGCCACGGCCCGCGCAGCGTATTCCGGTGTAGTCCATAGGTACGGTCGGCAGGATTGTGCACGGGATCCACCTGCGGGAAACAGGGATTCGCGCCCGCGGGCCCTCCATCGAAATAGTCGCTGTTTTCGAGCGGTACATTAGAAAAACTATTGGGATTGAAATAGAAGTTCCCAGTCACCGGAGTTGTCGTGATCTGGCAGCCACCTGTTGAAGGATTGACGCCGTAAGTAATTTCGTTGATCGTCCGTTGCTTGTCGGGGTTGAAGGTCTTAATCGAGCCTAAGACCGCCGCATTCGTCAAGTATGGATCTCCCGCACCCGAAGTGCCGGGGTTCGTAGGATCGCTATAGCCAGGCAAGGATGCATTGATATCAAACGGAAAGCCGGTGCGCCAGGTAAAGATCGGATATAGACTCCAGCCCTGCGTCAGCCGTTTCGGACCATCCCCCCACATGCGATCGAAAGGCAAATCCCATCCGCCGCTTGCGCTGATGCGGTTGCGCACGTCTGTGTCGCTGGAAGCGTAGAAAAGATGGGGCTCGTAAAACGGAACAACCGAGTTACGCTGCCTAAACCCAGATGCATCATCAAGAGTGTGGCCGTAGGTGTAGGCGAACGTGTAGTAAATGGTACCCAGTTTTGAAGGCTTCGGCTGCCTCGTCAGGCTGGCTTCAAGCGCGTTGTAATTGGCGTTAGCAACGTTCTGAAATTCAGGAGCCTGGCCGAAGCATGGAATGCCAACGCTGGTCCCACAGGCCCCATCGGCCGAAAGCGGCAACTGGTCGAGCACGCGCGTGGTAGTCCCGAGAATCATCGGGTTGATATCTTTCAGCGACGTGAGGCCATGCGACGAACTGCCAACATAATTTGTTTCGAGCACGGTGTCGGCGATCAGATTGCGTTGCAGGCTCAGGTTGTACTGGTATACGTAAGGCGTGCGCAGATGAGGATCGACGAAATAAACGCTGCCCCCGGCATTGATCGGCACAAAGGGAGCGAAAGAGATATTTGGAGCCGGCGGCCGGGATGGAAACGGGTTGGGAACTCCGGCGGCCACGTACGGCGTATTCATGTAATCCAGCGCGCCTGACCCGGGGCCGACGGTATTGAAAAATAATGCGGTTGAACCCACGAACGGCGCCTGGCCGTTGAACTGCAGATTATCTTCCGCTTTCAGAATGTCATAGAAAACTCCG
>JASICF010000161.1 GCA_030044775.1 Candidatus Sulfotelmatobacter sp.
AAAGATCGCGAATTGCGCTACCAGCATGCCTCCGAAATGCGCGCCGAACTGCAACGCCTCAAGCGCGATACCGATTCGAGCCGCAGAATCGCAGCAGCTGTCGAAGACGTTGTGCCGCCTTCAGCCGTCTCCGCTTCAGCCCCGTCTCAGAGCGCCGGCAGCAGCGGAACCCTTAGGCAAGTTTCTCCGCCTCTCAACGGAGTTGCGGTCGCGGCTACGCCCGCATCTGGCTCCGTTTCCGCAATCTCAGCCCCGGTTTCCGCTCCCGCAAGCCCCGTCGCGCCCGCTAAAACACGCTGGCTGATTCCAGCGGTCGCTCTTTTCTTGATCGGTATCATCGCGATCGGAACGTTTCTGTTCCTACATCACCGCAACCAGGCGCTTACCGCCAAGGATTCCATCGTGCTCGCCGACTTCGTCAACACTACCGGCGACTCGGTTTTCGACGGCGCGCTCAAGCAGGCTCTCGCGGTACAACTGGAACAATCCCCATATCTCAATCTGCTGCCCGAGTCCCGCATCCGCCAAGCTCTCCGCTTTATGGGGCGCCAGCCCGATGACCGCATCACCAACGAAGTCGCCCGCGAAATCTGCTTGCGCGAAGGCGTCAAGGCAATGCTCACGGGTTCCATTGCCAGCCTCGGCACGCAGTACGTCATTGAACTCTCCGCCGTGAACGCGCAAACCGGCGATGTTCTTGCCCGCGCTGAGACTCAAGCCGACAGCAAAGAGCACGTTCTCAAATCGCTGGACGCCGCCGCTTCGCAGTTGCGCGAAAAACTTGGCGAATCGCTTGCCTCGGTCCAGAAATTCGCAACGCCACTCGAACAAGCGACAACTTCATCTCTCGAGGCTCTGCAACAATTCAGCCTCGGACAGGCCGAACACCAAAAGGGTAAGGACGCGGAAGGGATTCCTTATCTCAAGCGCGCCGTTGAACTCGACCCTAACTTTGCCATGGCGTATGCCACGCTCGGCGTCTGTTACAGCAATCTCACTCAGCGGGAACTGGCTGAAGCCAACATCTCTAAAGCCTTCGATCTCAAAGATCGAGCCAGCGATCGCGAAAAGCTCTACATCTCCGGCCACTACTACGACATTGTCACCGAGGACCTTTTGAAGGCAGTCGATCTCTACCAGCAGTGGGAGCAGACTTATCCAAGGGACACCGTGCCGCTCGATAACATCGCCCTCCGTTACCAGGCGCTCGGCCAGCAGGAGAATGCTCTGGAGAGCGCAAGCCAGGCCATGCGCGTCGACCCGCAAGATTCTTATGCGTATCAGAACCTCGCTGACGTTTATGAACGGCTGAACCGTTACGATGAAGCTAAGGCTGTGGCCGAGAAAGCGCCTGCCGGGCAAATTTCCGTTCACTTCACGCTCTTCGAACTTGCCTTTATTCGGGGCGATGAAGCGGCTCAACGCCATGAACTCGAGGGGTCCATGGGAACCATCGGTGAACCCGTGCTGGAATTTTTCCGCGCCCACAGCGACTACTCGCTCGGCAAAGTGCGGGTGGGACGCGACGATTATCCCGTGGCAATAAAGTCGGCGCAGCGCCTCGGCCTTTCGGAATTCACCGGTATTCTCCTTTCCGTCCAGGGTCTCGATGAGGCCCGTTTAGGCTATCTTCCTGAAGCGCGCAAGAAAATCACCGAGGCGCTCGCCGCCTCCCAGGGCCGGGATACGCAGTTTGGGGTGATGATCTTGCTCGCCATGACCGGTGACGCCGCGCGCAGCCAGAAGATCGCCGAAGACTTGGCCCATCGTTATCCCAGCGCGACTGTCTTGAATAGTGTCTCTATTCCTCTCGCGCAGGCATTGGCCGACTTGCAGCGCAACCAGCCTGCCCAAGCCGTGGCACACCTCGAAGTCGCTGTGCCTTACGAGTTCGGCACCGGCGGCGGTTCATTTTTCAACGTTAATTTTGTGCTCGCCGAAGCCTACCTGCAATCGAAGGATGGCGCGAAAGCCGCTGCCGAATATCAGAAAATTCTTACCCATCGGGGCATCGATCCGCTCGACCTCTCCTACAATCTCTCGCATCTCGGCCTCGGCCGGGCTTATGTGTTGGAAGGCAACACCGCGCAGGCGAAAGCCGCCTATCAGGATTTCTTCGCCTCCTGGAAGGATGCCGATGCCGACGTCCCCATCCTCAAACAAGCCAAAGCCGAATACGCCAAACTGCAGTAGCGGTTCGCGGACTTATCAATCCCGCTTGAGCAACAAGTGTCATTTCTGAGCATTATCATAGGGGTGAGCCTGTTGGAGCATGCCGGGGAGCCCGACGCGGAGGAATGATGAGCCAAAACCACTTTATTCCCGTTGAACCCAATGCCAAATCACGGAGCGATCTTGTCGAGCGCGGTTTTAGTCGCCAGCCTCTAAAAATCGACGTGGACGTCGCTCGCGCCCTCGACTCGCTCGCCCACGCCGCCTGGTCTCTCCCAAGAGACAAGTACTACGAAGGCGGGGATCGCTACCGTTCGCTGAATCGACTGCACGCCGAGATCGTCGAAGGCGGCGTCAAAGTTTGGCCCATCCAGGAGAGCACACCTTACGTGCAGCTTAAAAAATACAATCCGACCATAGGCGGAACGCCCCGCGAATACGCCCCGCTTTCCTGGGAGGTAGCCAACTCGCTCGGCGTTCGCAAGATGATCGCACATCACTTGCAGTACCTTCCGCTCTCCGAGATAGGCACGAAGTATTTGGTGAATCTGCACGTGATTCGGTTCACGGCTACGCCGGGCCGCCCGTGCGACACAAGTCCTCCGGGCCTGCACAAAGACGGTGAAAAGTATATTGCGACGCATTTGCTAGGCCGCTGCGGGGCT
>JASICF010000162.1 GCA_030044775.1 Candidatus Sulfotelmatobacter sp.
TGACCGCGGAAGAGATCTATTTGGTGCTCGACGGCGAAGGTGAAATGGTCGCGGGCGGCGGCATGGACGGGATTGAAGGCCGGCATCCTGCAAAAGCCGGAGACGCCTATTATTTTCGCCCTAATTGTACGGTGGGCTTTTACAACCAGAATAAGCCGGGAGCAAAGGCCCATATCCTGGCAGTGCGATCATGGGTTCCGATGCCCAAGGAAGAAGACTAGTGAGCCCTGATTGAGGGCTGCATTCAGTGTGCGGATAGTGGCGAATTTGTTCGAGGAGAAATCTTACATGCGTAATGAGAATGCTAGCCGTCGGTCGTTCATCAAACTGTTGGCGGCCGCTCCGCTATTGAGTCAAATCGCCGCACGCGAGCTTTACGCGCAGGCGGCGACTGCCGTCGGCAAAGATGTGCACGAGAATATATTTACGCGGCTCGGGGTGAAGACCGTGATCAATTGCCGAGGCACCTGGACTTATCTGAGCGGATCGCTGGAGTTTCCGGAGGTGCGTCAAGCGCAATTAGAGGCGGCCAAGTACTTCGTCAATATGTTCGATCTGCAACGCGGGGTCGGAAAGCGCCTGGCGGAGTTGACCGGAGCGGAATCGGGCATCGTGACCTCAGGCGCGGCAGGCGCCATGGCGGCTGCCACGGCGGCGTGCATCGCCGGTAACGACGATAAAAATATCTGGCAACTCCCCGACACGACCGGGCTGAAGCATGAAGTGATCATGGTGGGAGGACGCAGCGCTTTCGATAGCGCGATCCGGTTGGTGGGAGGAAAACTGGTTCTCGTGTACTCGCCGGAGGAACTTGCCAACGCGATCAACGAAAGCACCGCGATGATCTACACCACCGACCTTGGCGACAAGTTGCAAAAGGAGTTGGCAATCGCGAAAGACCGCCAAGTTCCGATGTTGCTGGATGATGCCGCGGGCATTCCGCCCGCCAGCAATGCGCGGCTGTACGCAAAAATGGGCATCGATCTTTACTGCTTCTCCGGCGGCAAGGGGCTCTCCGGGCCACAGTGCAGCGGTTTGCTGCTAGGAAGAAAAGATTTGATCGAAGCCGCTCTGATGAATTGCAACCCGCGCGAGGGCGCGGTGTGTCGCCCGATGAAGGTCGGCAAGGAAGAAATTATGGGCTGCCTCGCCGCGCTCGAGAAGTGGCTGAATCTCGACGAGAAAAAACTTTACGCAGAATGGAACGTCCGTGTCGATCGCATTCGGAAACTGGTGGATACCGTGCCCGGCGTAAAGACAGACATTTATATCCCCGACGACGGAAATCGCTATCCGACGCTTCGAGTCGAGTGGGATCCGGATGCCTGGAAATTCGGCGTTAGCGATTGCGTGGCCGAGTTGCGCGCAAGCAATCCCGTGATCGAAGTGCTCGGAAACGATAATCCCAGCCTCGTGAAGGCGGTTCGCGAGGGTAATCCCAATCCCAATCACAAAGAACGAAAAGCTCCGAATCGCATCGAACTGGTCTCGATGACCATCAAGCCCGGCGAAGAGATTATTGTCGGACAGCGGTTGCGCGCGGTTCTGAATGCCGCGAGGAAAAAGAATGCCGCGTAAAGGCTGGGAAAAAATCAAATCTTTGGAAAGACACCGGAAGTTGGCACTGCGGATGTCATTGGCTGTGCTTTCGTTTTTTGGGCCGCTTGCGGCTTGGGCACAAGTTCGGTCCGTGGTTCCAGCCACACCTTCCGCCCCGGCCAATCCCGTTTACTCGCCCGCGGTGGACGCAGGAGATTACGTCTATATTTCCGGCCAGGGACCGAGCGCGGCCGACGGCACTCTTCCCGCAACTTTCGCGGCACAGGTTCGTCAAGCGCTCGACAACATCAAGGCGATCGTTGAATCGGCGGGACTGACGATGGATCACGTCGTCTACACGCAGGTCTATCTCGATGACATCGGCAAGTATGAAGAGATGAATAATGTCTTTGCCGAATACTTTCCAAAAAATCCACCGGCGCGTGCCGTGCTGGGAGTTGCTCGCGTTCCCGATCCGCCCGTCGAGATCAGCGCTGTTGCGGTCCGTGATCTCGGGGGACTGCGCGCCATCAATCCCGCGAATTACGATCACGGCGAGTCTGCTTCGGCCGGCATACTGACGCATGATCGTCTCTTTGTCTCCGGCATGAGCGGTCGCGATCCGGTAAACGGCAAAGTTCCGGATGATCCCGCTGCACAGGTCGATCTCGCGCTCGACCGGTTGCAAGCGGTTTTGAAGGCGGCGGGCCTCGAACTCGCCAACATGGTTTTCGTGAATCCGTATTTGACGTCGGTGATCCCAGGGCGCGTGATGAACCAGCACTACGCGCGCCGGTTTGAATTTGGGAACACGCCGGCGCGGGCGACGATCGAGGTTACTAGTTTGCCTCGCGGCGCGCAGATCGAGTACACGGGCGTGGCGGTTCGTGACCTGAGCCAGAGAAAAGCGGTGCGCCCAAAGAACATGCCTCCCAGCCCAACTGCAAGTCCATGCGTTTTTGCGGGAGACAC
>JASICF010000163.1 GCA_030044775.1 Candidatus Sulfotelmatobacter sp.
GATATCACGTCGAATCGGCGGCGCTTAAGATACCCTCACCCGCTACTTCCGTCTTCTTCGCAATCCCATCAACCGTGATAACCTGAGAATAACCCCCACAATCAGGCCTTCGAGGTATGAGATTGCAGAACGCGCGGAAGCTCTTCTTGTTTTTCATCGCAGGTTTTCTTTGCATAAACCTGCCTCACGGCGGAGTCCTTCCGGCCGCCTATGCCGAGGGTACGCGGCTTTGGGAACAATCGAAGTTCGAGGACCTGATCAAAGGCGACGCCGCCGGAGTAGCCGTTTCCAGCGCTGGCGGCCTGGCGCTGGCTCCCACGTTCAAGCCTCTCTATTCGACACCTTCGACTTACATTTGGGCAATTGCTGTCGACGACGCGGGAGTCGTCTATGTCGCTGCCGGGGCGCCGGCGCGCGTGTATCGAATCACGTCCGAGGGTGCGTCAACGATCATTTTCGAACCCAAAGAACTTCAGGTCCAAGCCCTGCGTACTGGATCCGGCGGTGTAATCTATGCAGCCACCGCACCCGATGGCAAGGTCTATAAGCTGCAGCAAAATGGAAACCGGGCATCACGCGATTCCGCGCGCAAGGCCCCACCCGGCAATCAAGACGCCGCCAAACCGACGTTGGATCCTTCGTGGAATTCCACTGTCTACTTTGAGCCCGGCACAAAATACATTTGGGATTTGGCCTTGGACAAAACCGGAACCCTCTATGTCGCGACCGGCGATCATGGAGAAATCTATCGCGTCACTCCAGGCGGCGAGCACTCCGTTTTTTTCAAGAGCGATGAAACCCACATCCGCGTGCTTGCGGTTGATGCCAACAACAATCTGATCGCCGGCTCCGACGGCAGCGGCCTGATCTATCGCATCTCTCCTTCCGGCGAAGGCTTCGTGCTCTACAGTGCGCCCAAGAAAGAAATCACCGCCCTGGCTCTTGATTCCGCGGGGAACATTTACGCTGCCGGCGTCGGCGAAAAAAGGAGCGCCTCATCGCTCTCTTCTGCGGCCGCGGCCGCGATCGTGGCTATTCCGTCGAGTCCCGTCCCGGCAAGCAATGCGCCACAGGTTCCGGGAATGACGATGATTCCGACACCCACAACGCCGATTTTATCCGGGCCATTTCCCTTTCCCGGCGCGGGCGCCGGTACCGGCTCTGACGTCTATCGCCTGGCCCCCGATGGTTCTCCTACACGGTTGTGGTCCTCTCACGATGACATCGTCTATGCTCTCGCCTTCGATTCCCGTGGCCGATTGCTCGCGGGTACTGGAAATCGCGGGCACATTTTCGCCATCGATGGGCTCGACGATTTCTCGGACCTCTTGAAAACTCCGGCGTCACAGGTTACGGCTTTCGCAAAAGCTCCCGGCGGCGGTCTCTATGCCGCGACTAGCAATTTGGGAAAGGTTTTCGTGCTCGGTCCCGGCCTGGAAAGTGAAGGTACCTACGAAAGCGATGTTTTCGACGCCAAGATCTTCTCGCGCTGGGGCCGCGCGGAATTTCGCGGCGCAGGCAAAGTCGATCTCTACTCTCGCAGCGGCAATGTCGATAACCCGGACCGCAACTGGAGCCCCTGGAAGAGAATCGATTTGGCGACTAACGCTGAAACCGGGATTCCGGCGGCTCGCTATGTCCAGTGGAAGGCTGTGCTCTATTCGGCAAACCCCGGTCCTCGCGTGGATAGCGTAGCGCTGAATTATCTGCCAAAGAATGTGGCTCCCGAAATCGATGATGTTACGGTTCAGGTCGGCACGAAATACCAGCCCATGCCGAAATCCAGCGTCAGCCTGGGTGGAGATTCAGGAGCGCAGGCTAGCGCGCATTTCGATATTCCCCCAGCCAGTTCTCATGATCGCGATTCGATTGGAGTGAAGTGGAGCGCGCATGACGATAATGACGACCAACTGGTCTACTCGATCTACTATCGCGGCGATGACGAAACCCGCTGGTTGCTGCTGAAAGACGATCTCTACGACAAAGCCTACTCGTTCGACGCCAGCTTGCTCCCTGATGGCGGTTACACTGTCAAAGTCGTCGCTTCCGACGCGCCGTCGCATTCTCCCGGCGAAGCATTGACCGCATCACGTGAAAGCCGGCGCTTCGAAGTGGACACCACTCCTCCGCGCATTGATAATCTCGCCGCTTCGATCGAGGGTGGACAGGTTCACGTTGCCTTTCGTGCGGTCGACGGTTTTTCTCCGATCAAGCGCGCCGAGTATTCCGTGGACGCCGAGGATTGGAAATATGTTGATCCGGTCGGCCAGATTTCTGACGGCAGAACAGAAAATTACGATTTCAAGGTCGAACCGGAATCGGGCAAGGATGGTTTAGCAGGTTCGGAGCATGTAATCGTGGTGCGAGTTTATGATCGTTATGACAACATGGCGGCCGCCAAGACGATTATTCGGAAGTAGCCGCCATGAGCAATCGCTCGTCGCGCATTTTCCACGCCGAGAGGTCGCGATGCAGCATCTCCTCCAGGTCATCGACTTCGCGCAGGAACTCTTTTTGCAGTTGGGTCAGCAACTCTTCTGATACTTTCGGAAAGGGTTCGCCTCCGCCCAGTACAAAATGACGAAAGCGTGAGCGCTTGAAGGCGCTGACCGCGCGGTCCATACGCCGGGCCTTGAACCAGTTCGCCACCATCGTCGCAGTCCGCGTGCGATAGTAGCTGCGCGGCTGGGTCATGCGGTCGGAATCATGAACAAACCCGTATTGCCAATCCGCCAGTGAAAACCGCGGCACGCCGATGAAGTCGCCGATCGCGTCCACAAAGCCCTGCGGATCATCCCATAGATCGTCGTAAATCCCTGGCATTACATTGTCGGCTCCAAACGCGCGCTGCCAAAGCTTGAGTGTGCTGGCATATCGCCCCGATTCCATCAGTTCCGGATCGCGTTGGATCGCCTCGGCAAAGCTCCACGGGATCCATCCGTAAGCGCGCTTCACCCGGTAGAGGGAAATGATCCGATCCACCGGATTGCGGAAGACGCAAACGATTTTCGCCCGCGGCACGGTGAGCGCAATCCGCTCCCTTGCGGCGCCCGATGCAAAGTAAGTCGGCGCGACTTCTCCCATCCGCTGGTCTCCGCCCGATCGCCCGTAGTGTGCTAAATACCACTTGAGGCCGCGGTGAAAATGGGTGTCGAAAAATCTCGTCTCCTTCGAATGGCTGGGCAGCAATGCATGTGGCCGCAAGACTTCATAGAGCCAACTGCTTCCGGTTCGCGGCGGTCCCACGATAAAAAATGACGGCAGCGCTCCCGGGTCAATCGCTATCGGCTTGGTGAGAATCTGCTCAACCGAGCAGCCGGCCACGGGTGGAAAAATCGCATCCGCTGCAGCCGTACGGGTCGTAGCGTCCGCTGTTCGGCAAAGATCGCTCATTTCGCCTCCAGCCAATTCGGTTCTGGTTACAGCCCTTACAGATTTGCGAACGAAGAACTTACGTTTGCAGGAAACGAGTGGCTACCACACCCTCCGCTGGAGACTGGCCAAAACTTTGCAGCCACCAGCTTAGGGATCGCTGGTGCTCTGATGTACATTCGTTGTTTCTGGTTGTCAGGATTTTGGCAGAAATGTCAATCGGTGCCAGGCCCACCCTTCTGCCCCCAAACACGGAGCCACAGGATGTAACCCCATCTCATTCCGAGACCGACGAAGATGCACGGTTATAATTCGATTTGGTCGAACCGAGCGCTGCGCTCCCGATGCGATTTAAATTCTTCATGGCAACCCGCTCCTTCAGCCAAAGAGACGGCAGCAGGTTGAGAAATTTGCGCGGCGTCTGAGCCGCGCGCCGAAATTCCGTGCGCAGCGAGGGACCTCAGAATGAGATTTGAACTGTTTGTCGCAGGCCGTTACTTGCGCGCCAAGAGACGGCAGGCCTTTATCGGCATCATCACTGGCATCTCGATCGCAGGCGTGGCGGCGGGGGTTGCCTCCCTCATCGTGGCCCTCGCGATTAACAACGGCTTTCGCCAGGATTTACAAGAGCGCCTTATCGGATCCACCTCGCACATCAGCCTGCTGCGCATCGCCGATGACGGGATTAAAGATTGGCCCTCCCTGCTCGACCACCTTTCCAAGCAACCTCATGTAGTCGCCGCAGCTCCCGCGATCTTCGAGCAAGTTCTCGTTTCCCGCGGCCCGCGCGCTAATGGGGCCGTTCTGAAAGGCATCATTCCGCAAGATGAGCGCAAGATTGGTGACCTGCTCAGCACCATCAAACAAGGGTCGGCAGCCGCGCTGGAACAACCTGCAACTCCAGATCAAGACTCATCCGGCGCAGACGCTCAGAACAATCCCGCAGCCGATTCCAATTCCGGCGAGAGCGATTCTCCCGACGATCTCGCCGAGGTCCACACTCGCGTCGCGGCGATGCCACCCATCGTCATCGGCAAAGATATGTCCGATGCTCTCGGCGCGACTGTCGGTTCGGTCGTGCTGGTCACCAGCCCTCAGGGCGAACTGACTCCTTTCGGCATGGTCCCGAAATACAGCCGCTTCCGCGTGGTAGGAATCTTTGACTCGGGTTTCTACGACTACGACGCTTCCTGGGCTTTCACACGGCTCTCAGACGCGCAACGCCTCTTTGGTTTGGGTGATCTCATTTCCGTAGTCGAATTCAAAATCGACGATATCTACAAAGCGGAGCAGATTTCGCAAGAGATCGAAACTGCGGCCGGCAAGGGTTTCATGACCACCAACTGGATGGAGCAAAACAAGGCACTCTTTCACGCGCTGAGGTTGGAGCGCCTCGTCACCTTCATCACCATCGGCCTCATCGTCTTTGTCGCCGCTCTCAATATCCTTATCTCACTCATCATGATGGTCATGGAAAAAACCCGAGACATCGCCGTGCTCATGTCGATGGGCGTGCGCAAAAAGCAGGTGCGAAACATTTTTATGGCTCAGGGAGTCCTCATCGGCGTCATCGGGACGGTGATCGGCTTGCTGCTCGGCTATGCCATCTCGTACGCGGGCGGGCATTACCACATCATTTCGCTCTCGCCGGAAGTCTATTCCATCGACTACGTTCCGTTCGCACCGCGCCCCATGGATGGCGTGCTGGTTGCGTTCGTATCGATTGGAGTGTCGTTTATCGCAACTTTATATCCCTCGTGGTCCGCGGCACGAACGCTCCCAGCCGAAGCCCTGCGCTACGAATAACCGGATGGCTCAGGCTGTTATATGACTGAAGGGGCCGGAGAGAATGCTGTCATTCTGAGCGACGCACGAGCGTCAACGCGCGAGTCGAAGAATCCCTAAATGTGTGGTGCGGGGGCCCTCGCCCGCGCAAATCGATGAGCGCGGATGCCGGCCGCAATCCGCTTTCACCGGCCACTAATCACTGATCACTGATTTCGGAACTTTCCAACCCTCGCCGCCGTATCATCAAGCAGAAAGAACGAGGTCTGCCATGTTCACATTTCTTCTGTGGTGCGTACTGTTCGTTCTGTGCTGGCCTCTGGCGATTCTCGCTCTCATCGCCTATCCGATCATCTGGCTGCTGTTGCTGCCCTTTCGAATCGTCGGGATCGCGGTCCACGGTGCGTTAGAGGTTATTTATCTGGCGATTACGTTGCCGTTCAGGCTCCTGGCCGCTCCGTTTCGAATATGAGAGTGAAGCTCTAGTCTCTCATCGCCTCCAAATTGCCGCTCACCACCAGCCTCGCTTCCGTCGCTTTCTGCACATCCTCGGCCGTCAACCCCGGCGCGACTTCCTCCAGAACCAGCCCATCCTCCGTCACGCGAATGTACGCCATCTCAGTCACAATCGTGTCGACGACTCCCGCGCCTGTCAGCGGCAGCGTGCACTTTTTCAGAATCTTCGGCGCGCCTTCACGCGTGGTGTGCTCCATCGCGATGATGACTCGACGTGCCCCCGCCACCAGATCCATCGCCCCACCCATTCCCTTTACCATCTTGCCGGGAATCATCCAGTTCGCCAGATTCCCTTTCTCATCCACTTCCATTGCGCCCAGCACACTCAAATCAACATGCCCACCGCGAATCATGGCGAACGAATCGGCGCTCGAAAAATACGACGTGCCCGCCATCTCGCTCACAGTTTCCTTGCCGGCATTAATCAGATCGGCGTCTTCGCACCCTTCGAGCGGATACGGACCGATCCCCAGCATTCCATTTTCCGACTGCAACACAACTTCCATTCCCGCTGGAACATGATTTGCGATCAGCGTCGGCATGCCAATGCCGAGATTCACATAGAATCCGTCCCGCAGTTCGCGCGCGATGCGGCTGACAATCCGCTCTCGCTTTTCAACGTCCTTTCCCGGTCTATTCACAACTTTTTCCATCTTGTTATCCTGAGCGAAAATTTTGCGAGCTTCGCGAAGCAAAACCGGAGCCGAAGGATCCCTGGTCTCTCAATCCCGCTCGGATCGCTTCGGGGAGTTCCCTTCACATCGCCTACAGTCGGCTAGCTCTTTCTTACCGTTCTCTTCTCGATCCTCTTCTCGTACAGCGCTCCCTGGAAAATCCTTTTCACATAAACCGATGGCGTATGAATCGCGTCTCCGTCCAACTCGCCGGCATCAACCAGATGTTCAACCTCTGCAATGGTCACCTTCGCCGCCGTGGCCATCATCGGGTTGAAATTGCGCGCCGTCTTGCGATAAATCAAATTTCCCATGCGGTCGCCTTTCCAGGCCTTCACAAACGCGAAATCGGCCCTCAGCGCGCGCTCCATCACGTACATGCGGCCATCGAACTCCCGGGTCTCTTTGCCTTCAGCAACAATCGTGCCCACACCCGTTGGAGTGAAAAAAGCTGGAATACCCGCGCCCCCCGCGCGGATGCGCTCCGAGAAAGTTCCCTGTGGCACCAGATCGAGCTGCACCTGTCCCGACAGCACCATCGATTCGAGCAGCTTGTTTTCACCCACGTAGGTCCCAATGTGCCGCCGGATCTGCCCGGCGGCCAGCAAGAGGCCAATGCCTAACCCGTCAACTCCGGCATTGTTGCTGATGGTGGTCAGATGCTTCGATCCTTTCCGCACCAGCGCGCGAATCAGGTTTTCGGGATTTCCACAGAGGCCGAAGCCGCCGAACATGATCGACGATCCGTCGACCACGTCGTGAATGGCTTCATCAGCGTTGGCAACGACTTTGTTCATCGTGTCCGATTCTAAACGAACTGATTCGTTGAAACCCAGTTGCAGCCAGTCAGCGTTTCTCCGGAGTTTTCTTGAGCGCGTGTGCTTTTTCGAACTCCTCGGCCAACGCTCGAGTGCTCAAATTTTCGCGGATGTGCGCCAGGCGCTGCTCGACCTTAAACAGAGCGTCTTCAAGATTTTTCTTATTGCTGATGGCAATATCCCGCCACATCGAATACGGGCTGGCGGAAATCCGCGTCATCTCGCGCAGCGCCCGCCCGCCCGCCGGAAGCAGCGGCGCTTCCTCGCCAAACTCCTCGACCAATGCGGCCGCCAGAGCGGTTGATATCATCTGCGGCAGGTGGCTGATCCACGCACACAAGCGGTCGTGATCCTCCGCCTGCAGCACGGCGATCCGTGCGCCGATCTGGTCAATCCACCCTGCGAACTCAGCAGACATTCCTGCGTTGATGCTCTGTGCAATGTTCTGATCCGGCAGCGGTGTCAAGAACCACACCGCATTCTGGAACAAATCGGGATCGGCGTAATCCACGCCGCTGTGCTCTTTCCCCGCCATCGGATGTCCGGCAAGAAATCTTCTGCCCGCATCCTTTCCAAACACCTTCATCGCCTGATCCACGACAGAAACCTTTGTGCTGCCCACATCCGTGAGCAAGGTATTCGCGGGCAATGACGGGCCCAGTCGCCCGATCAGATCGACGATCGCGAGTACCGGAGTAGCCAGGAGAACGACCTGGCTCCCGCGCACCGCATCGCCCGGTTCAACACATCCTTTATCGATCGCCCCGCATTGTTTCGCCCGCAGCAACGCGGATTCGCGATCGCAACCGACAATCGTCCCGGCAAATTTTTTCTTACGGATCGCAAGCGCAAATGAGCCCCCGATCAGGCCGGTGCCGACGATCGTGATTTGCCGAATGGACAAGCGATTGATTGATCGCGTGATTTTGCGATTGAGCGATTGTAGAGATCAATAACGTAATCGCCAAATCGCTCGATGACTCAATTGATTATGCAATCTTCCTTCCCACCGCCGGCGCAATCATCCGTAACTCGTCCATCAGTTTTACGAACTGCTCCGGAAACAACGATTGCGCGCCGTCGGACAACGCCTTATCGGGATCGCAATGTACTTCGATCAGCAGTGCATCTGCGCCCGCCGCGACCGCCGCCCGCGCCATGGGAGAAACCTTGTCGCGCCGTCCCGTGCCGTGCGAAGGATCGGCGGTCATCGGAAGATGAGAGAGCTTGTGAATGATCGGAATTGCCGAAATGTCCATGGTGTTGCGCGTATACGTTTCAAACGTGCGAATGCCGCGCTCGCACAGGATCACTTCGTAATTCCCCCCGGCCATGATGTACTCCGCCGAAAGCAGCAACTCTTCAAGGGTCGCGGCGATGCCACGCTTCAACAACACCGGCTTTCGCACCTTGCCCAGTTCGCGCAGCAGGTTAAAATTCTGCATATTCCGCGCGCCGACCTGAAGAATGTCGACATAAGGAAGCATCATCGGAATCTGTGAAATCTCCATCACTTCGCTGATCACGAGAAGCTTGAATTTCTCTCCCGCCTCGCGCAGCAGCTTCAGTGCATCCTCGCCATGGCCTTGAAAAGAATATGGAGAGCTTCGCGGCTTGAATGCTCCCCCGCGCAGCACTTTCGCTCCCGCCTTCGATACCGCATCTGCCGTCGCAAAGAGCTGCTCGCGTGATTCCACCGAGCAAGGCCCGGCCATCACCACCACTTCGTTTCCTCCGATGCTGACATCGTTCGCGAGCTTCACAACTGTTCCTTCGGGACGAAATCCTTTGCCCGCGAGTTTGTACGGTGAGCTGATGCGATGCACTTCCTGCACCCCGGGCAGCAATTCGAGGTTGCGGATATCGAAATCGATCACCGCTCCCACCGCTCCCAGCACGGTTTGCCGCGCCCCTGTGGAACGGTGAACTTCAAATCCCATCTTCACCAGATGATCGATCACCTGTTGAATCTGCTTCTCATCGGCCACATCTTGCATTGCGACAATCATAGAAATCTCTCATGTAAACTGCGGCTACGAAACTCAATGGCACCCTGCCCGGCATGGCGCAGTTGAACCTTGCGGTTCGCAGGCCATTCAGTCATTTAATTCTGAATCCAACTCGGTTTGTTTCTCAGTCTCGAGTGCCTCACCGCTCTTCTCGCCAATTCCTTCTTTCTGGATATTGCGCATCACGTCCATGATTCGCTCGAAAATCCGTACCAGATCTTTCCCAGGCAATGGTCCCTGGTTAAGCTGCTGCACGTTTTCAAACACAATCCGCTCGCGATCCGGTTCGTAGATGGGCAGACTCGTATGCCGCTTCAGTCGCCCGATCTCGACCGCTGCCCGCGCCCGCTCGCTCAGCAACTCGACGAGCCGACGGTCAAGCTCATCGATCTTCTTTCGCCAGTCTGCAATGTCCATTTACACCTTCTGAAGCTGACGTGCACAAAGGTTCGTCACAAACTGTGCAACCGCTTCCGCCTCATGTCCGCGGTTGCGCTCAATCGTCTCCACGATCGCGCTGCCAACTACCACCGCGTCGGCAAATTCGCCGGTTTCGGCAAACTGTTCCGCCGTGGAAATTCCAAACCCCACCGCGATCGGCAGCTTGGTAACCCGCCGCAATCGTCGCACCAATTTTCTCGCATCGTCCGCCACCTCCTTCCGCGCTCCGGTAACCCCGGTCCGCGAAACCGCATAAACAAATCCCCGGGAGGCGTCGGCAATGCGTTTCAGCCGCGCATCAGGGCTGGTAGGCGCGGCCAGAAAAATCGGCGCCAGGTCGTGAGATCTCATCATTTGCAAGTATTCGCCCGCTTCTTCCACCGGCAAATCTGTGAGCAAGACTCCATCCACGCCCGCATGCCGCGCCACCGTGCAGAATTTTTCCATACCCATCTGCAAAATCGGATTCAGATACGAGAACACAATCAATCCCGCCGACTGCGAATGCTGCCGCACTTCGGCAGCAAGAGTCAAAACCTGCGACAGACATGCACCGCCTTTCAGCGCCCTTTCGCTCGCCCGCTGAATCACCGGACCATCCGCCACCGGATCGCTGAACGGCACGCCCAACTCGATTACGTCCGCGCCCGCTTCAATCGCGGCAAGAATGATCTCGCGCGTCGTCACCAGATCGGGATCGCCGCACGTCACATACACCACCAGCGCCGGCTTTTTGTAAAACGTCAGAGGCATGAGATAGAGTCGCCGAGCAAATGAAGAGATTGAGTCATTAGTTTGCAATCATCGAATGACCCAATCCAAGTCGCTCAATCGATCTTTAAGTTCTCCCGCAAAATCCCGATATCCTTATCGCCGCGGCCGGAAATGTTCACGATCACAACATCCGATTTTTTCATTTTTGGAGCACGTTTCATCACTTCAGCCACCGCGTGCGCCGATTCCAGCGCCGGAATAATTCCTTCCGTCCGCGCGAGCAGCGTTGTCGCCTCCAGAGCCTCGGCATCCGATGCTGGAACATATTCGGCGCGCCCCGAATCTCGCAAGCTCGCATGCTCCGGACCGATCGACGGATAATCGAGTCCCGCCGAAACCGAATGCGTAGTCGCGATCTGTCCCGCACCATCCTGCAACACGTACGAGTAAGTTCCCTGCAGAACTCCCGGAGATCCGCCACGAAATCGCGCCGCGTGCTCGCCCAACGTGTAGCCGCGTCCGCCAGCCTCGACGCCGATCAGTCGAACTTTCTTATCCTTGATGAACTCGTAAAAAGCTCCGATCGCATTTGACCCTCCGCCTACGCAGGCAATCACTGCCGCAGGAAGCTTCCCCTCGGCTTTCAAAATCTGCGCCCGCGCCTCGCGCCCGATCACGCGATGAAAATCCCTCACCATCGTCGGATAAGGGTGCGCCCCCAGTACGCTTCCCAATAAGTAATGTGTCGTACGCACGTTCGTCACCCAATCGCGCATCGCTTCATTGATCGCATCTTTCAAAGTCTTCGATCCGGAATCAACCCCGCGCACTTCGGCCCCAAGCAATCTCATGCGGAACACATTCAGCTCTTGCCGTCGCATGTCCTCCGTGCCCATGTACACGACGCATTCAAAACCGAACAACGCACAAACCGTCGCCGTAGCTACGCCGTGCTGTCCCGCGCCAGTCTCGGCGATCACGCGATGCTTGCCCATACGCTCCACCAGCAGCGCCTGCCCG